>CATOJU010000001.1 GCA_951800555.1 uncultured Rickettsiales bacterium
AAACTTAACTTTTTTTTTAAAACTTCAAACATAATTTATTTACAAATTTTTAATAATTCTTCATATGCTTCATCAAAACCACTTAAAGAATATATGTCAATTAATCGTTTATCATTTATATATTCCACAGTAACACTAAAAAGAGTAGAATTTTTTAATTCTTTGATAATTTCCATATCGTCATTTAAATTATAGGCCCACGCTTTATCTTCATAAATAAAAATTGGAAATTTTCTTTTTGCTATGTCTAACTCTGCTCTAACTACTTTTTTATTCAAAATTTGTCCAAATGATAAATATATTTCTGGCTTAATTTCTTCTCCTTTTTCCACTATTATATTAAAAAAAGACTGCCCTCTTTTATTAAAATTATCATATCTTTGCTGTGGAATTGAAACCATGTAACACAATAACTTTTTATGATTATTTGTTGTTTTAAATAAAACCCAATCACCAAATAATGCTACAGGTTCCCCTCCATAGCTATTAAAACTATAAAAAAGATCGAATAATAAAAAAATTAAAATAAATAATATATTATTTCTTAATTTTTTCATATCTTTATATTATTTATTAATTTTCTAACCTTGAGAAACTTTGTTTCTTGGATTTTTTTTATTAATTACTACTAAAACTGTCTTTTGAGAGCCATCTTTTCTACTCTTTTTTCTTCTAACAACTTTACAGTTTTTGTCTCTGTTTTTACACATTTTTATTGATGCTGCAATTCTCATTGTATTTAAAAATTGTTGATAAAAATAATAGTTACACAATTATTATAGTATATAATAATTATTTTGTCAATAGATTTTTGAAATTTAATATAGTTATATTTACTATTTATATAACATTATTTTCTTTTTAATTTATTTCAACATAAATCAGCATAAAAAATATAAAAGCTCCTAATTCAAAAATAAAACTCAAATTTATATACTTCAAAAATCCCAGACTATCTGGATGTTTCGGGATACAAAAAATAACCCATTAAAAATAAATGGGTTATTTTTTATTTTTTATAAAAATTTATTTTCTTTTTTTAGAAGTACCTTTTATATCTTCTTTTAAATTTTTTCCAACAGAAAATTTAATTTTTCTAGAAGCTGGAATTTTAATTTCTTTACCAGTTTGTGGATTTCTACCAATTTTAGCTTTTGTATCTACAACGCTAAAAGTTCCAAATCCAATTAAAGTAATTTTTTCACCTTTTTTTAAAGCCTTTTTTACATTATCTATAAATGTATCAACTAACAAACCTGCATCTTTTTGTAAAAAACCTGTTTGTTCTGCTATCGCTTTAACTAAATCAATCTTATGCATAATTTTTATATATTTAATTAATAAATTAGTCTAATATGACTAGTAAGTTCATTTTAAAAATTAATTCAAATAAATCAATATTTATTTATAAAATATTAAATACAATAAAAAAAATTAATATTTACTATACGACAAATAAAGTATTTTTATATATTTTTTGTATAGTTTTTAATTTTTTATATTTTTTTCATATACATTTATTATTTTAAACTATTACCTATATTATTAATCGCGTCAATAATTTCAGGATTATTTTCCATTTCTGCTTTAATTTTATTAACCGCGTGTATAACTGTAGCGTGATTTTTGTTACTAAATTTTTTTGCTATATCCGGAAAACTTTTATTTGTAAGATTTTTACTTAAAAACATCGCTATATGTCTAGCAAGTACAAGATTTTTTACTCTTTTTTCAGATTTCAAATCATCTAAAGATATATCAAAATATTCAGCCACTTTTTTTTGTATAGCTTCAATAGTAACACTTTTTTTAGCTTGGCTTAAATTATCGCATAAAATATCTTCAATATTTTCTCTTTTAATTTCGATATGCATAATATCTTGATTTATTTTTAATCTTTTCAAACAACCTTCAATTTCCCTACAGTTTGTATTAATATTCTCAGCAATAAATTCCGGTAAACCTTTTGAAAGATTTAAATTTAAATCACTAGCTTTTTTTTTAATAAGATCAAGTCTTAATTGATAATCCGCTTCTTTAATATCTATAATCAATCCACCATTTAATCTAGATTTTAATTTTTCATCAAGATTTTCCAAATAAACAGGTGATCTATCACAGGCTAAAATTATTTGTTTTTGTTCACTAATTAAAGTATCAAATGTATAAAAAAACTCTTTTTGGGTTTTATCTTTTCCAACTATAAATTGTATATCATCTATTATTAAAGTATCAACATTTCTAAATCTATTTTTAAAATCATTTATATTTTGATTCTGCAAAGCTTGAATAAATAAATACATAAATCTTTCTGCCGATAAATATATTATTTGTTTATCATTATTCTCTTTTAATTTCCAAGCTACAGCTTGACATAAATGGGTTTTTCCAAGACCAACATCACCATATAAAAATAATGGATTTACACCAAAATTTATATCTTTATTTTCTACTAATCCTTTGCATATTTGATATGCCAATTTATTCGATTGTCCAACAACAAAATTTTCAAATGTATATTTTTCGTTTAATTCAGTTCCAATATTAAATAAATTATCATTTTTCGATAGACTAATTACTTTATTTTCAAAAGAATCATTATTATTAGTATTACTACTAATAGTATTATTTATTTCATTAATTACTTCAACATTTTTATCAATTATAATTTCATAAGAAACTAAATTTGGAAAAAAATCTAATAAAATTTGTTTTATTCCTTTTCTTAAGCAAACTTGTTCGCCATTAATTTTTTTAAAAACACCATTAAAATACTCTCTTTTAATCCAATCTCTTACAAAATTTGTAGGAACAGACATAACTATTTCAAATTCACTTAAGCTATACAAATTTAAGTTTGATATCCAAGCTTTATAGACATCTTCTCCAAATTCTTTATAAAAAGATTTTACAACTTGCGCCCACTTTTCTTCTTTAGACACAAAATTACTATTATCAATAAAATCCTTATTGCCTATAATTGACATAAAATATTATTATTTGTTTTTAATAAAAATTCATATGTTATATTATATATATAAAATTTAAAATAGTAAAGTACATTTTTTTTAAAAAAAGTAATTTTTTTGCTTGACAACTTTTTATTCTTGAAAATCAATAAATATGGTTTTTATTGAAAAATAAAGAAAAATTTGACATAAAATTGTTGATTTTTTCTTTTTTTTGAAGGTTAATTTTGACTTAATGTTTTAAAATTTTAACCAAAATTTTTTAAATTTTTATTAAGAAGTTATTATTTTTTTATCAAAAAAAATTTTTAATTTTCGAAATTTCTATTTTTTAAAAAATATAAAAAATAAAATCTGCCAAATATGCCTGAAAAAATCAACAAATTAGCAATCGTAAATCTAAAAAAGAATCCCTTCAACCTTAGAATTATTCAATTCACAATATTTTAAAATATCATCCAATCTTTCATTATTACTTTTTTTCAAATAAAATGTATTATCATCTAAAATAGCATAATGCCAAACAGAGTTCATTCTATCATCACTAGAAAGTTGATTTATTTTTTTAATCCAATCTAATGCCCCTCTTTGTTTTTGAATAACATTTTCTTGATTGATATCTTTACGAGCTTTTGTTTCTACTAAATAAATATTATCAGCAATTTTAACTATAAAATCTGGATAATAGGAAGAAAACATTCCATCACTTCTAATATATCTAAGACTTGCGAAAGTATGATAATTTTCATTAATTTTTAATAATTTTTCAACTTCACTATCCGCATCGGCAAATAACAAAAATTCTCTTTCAAATTCACCTTTATTTGATGGATATGCAGTTTTTTTATAAATTGATTTAGTAATATCTAAACAAAAATTTTTTCTCATTTTTAAAGTTTTAACTTCTGAAAAATATTTCTTTATTACTATTGCATCTTCAACTTCAATATTATTTTGTAAATTATTAATTACTTTGCTAATTTCTTTAATAATATGTTCAATTATATTAATTTTATTTAACATTAAAATTCTCCAATTATTACCTTCCATTGGATTAAAAGGTTGCCCAAATAATTTATTTCTTATATATTCATCAATTACACCCATTAAATAATTTTGATTTACCTGTAAAGTTGGAAAGTCTTTAATCGAATGCAAAGATAAATGTCCAATATTACTTGAAATAATCTGTATAATTTTACTTAAAAATTCATTATAACTTCTAGTATCAAATAAATTAGCATTAACTTTATATTCACCAAATATTGTTTTTACTAACATTTCCTGCGATAAAAATATTTCTCCATCATCTTTATCCAAAAAACCTTTTAATTGTTCCAATGTAAATCCATCAAGTTTTTCAAGATTTTTAACACTCAAATTTTCAGTAGTTAAAAGTTCTTCTTTATCTCTAACTATTATAGGAATATAAAAATCATAATCTTCATAATTTTCCTTTAAATCAACCGTAATAATATCTCCAAGAACATTTTCTCTTTTTATTTCTTCCTTTTCTTCATATATTAAATCATCATCAAGATCTTCATAAAATTGAATATAGGCTGGATGTTCTACAATATGCAATATGTCATAGTAACTACTAGGTTCCTGTTTTAAATTAAGCATTTTATGACGATCTTCTGCTTTAATTTCAATATACTCTGGTTCTCGCCACATAAGTCTTAACCCTCTACCTATAACTTGCTCTAATAATATAGGAGCCTGTGAAGACCTTAATGGAACAATTACACAAATATTATTTACATCAAACCCCTCTCTCAACATAAGAACTGATACAATAACTTTCGGAGATTCCTTTTTATCTATTGCAAATAAATCTTGTTTAACTTTTGCCCAATCTTCTTGATTAATAGATCCTTTTTTATTAGAATCTATCTGTATAACATCATTTTCATTAACTCCATTTTGTATTAAAAATTCCACAACTAGTGGCGACACTTTAGTATCTTCACATACAACTAACATTTTAGGATGTTTATACTGACTAACCTTTGTAAATTCATTTTCCAATAATTCTAAACGTGCAAGTCCAGCCTTTAACATCAACCGCTGTCCTTTAGATAATCCAATAACTTCATTCCCATCTCTAATTGCTTTAAAATCTAAATCTTCATTTGGCAATGATGCAATTTCCTTTCTTTTATCAATAGCTATTACCTTAACTAAACCAGCTTTAATAGCCAAATTTAATCCATAATCAACTATTATATGTGGAAAATAATGTTTTATTTTTTTATTACCTGAACCCACTGCATCATAAGGAGTTGCCGAAAAGTCTATTTGAATAAAATTATTTTCTTTATTTTTTGATATATAATTTAATGCTTTTTGCCATTCAACTTCTAAAATAGCATCAGCACTTTTATTTTCGTGAATATGATGAGCTTCATCATTAAAAACACAAATATTTGGCAATGACTGCAAATATTCAAGTTCTCCACCATTTAAAAAATTATTATCTAGACTATCCAAAGAATGTCCAGATGTTGTTCCTGGTTTAATTGGTAAAAGATCATTTACAATTTTACTCGGATTTTTTAAAGGTGAAACATCGGTATCCAAATCTTTAATACCTTCCTCTTCTCTTTCAATATCATCGGCACCCATTAATTTATGCCAATTCAATATAACAATAATAGCATCACTAGTAATTTTTTTACCTATCTCTTCTTTTTTAACAACATTATTTTGTACGAAATTAAAAACAGCATCCCTATATTTTTCTGGTATAAAAATATCTTGATTTCGTTTCAAATCAGATGTTTCAAAATTCCTAATTCCATTAATATCCTCCTTTCCCAAAAAAGAATCCAACAATCTATCATAAACAATTAAACCAGGTGCTATAAATAAAAAATTTTTAGTAAAAGAACAAAGTTTATTTTCATTATATTTAGCGTTCAAATATTGCCAAAGAAAAATAGCATTCATACACCAAGTTTTACCTGTTCCTGTAGCCATTTTTACACAATATTTAGGATAAAAAAACTTTTCTTTATTAATACATTTTAAAAAATTATCATCAACAATTCCATTACCTATAGCCTGATACATTTCAATAACAGATTTAGTTTTCAATATTTCATAGCAATAAATTACATTCAAAATAGCCTGCTTTTGCCCTTTATGAAAATTAACACTTCTTTCATCACAAAATGTTGGTGAAAACCAAAACCTTAATAAATCTTGTGTTATTGGACTAACTTTTTGAATAAAACTTCCATTCTCCCACTCTTCATTAACAATAGCAGTAAGCTGTTTTGCAAACTGCAATGGAATATTATTAGTTCCTAAATTAACTGAATTTGACATATTAAATCTCCTTTACAACATTACTTTCAAAACCAAATACATCAACTGCTTTAACACAAATCTTTCTTTTACAATTGTTGCATCTTGGAATTACAATTTTAGCGACATTAGATACCCTCAACTCATCATTATTAATAAATGTATTTTCTCTATAATCTTGCCATCTACTTCTAAAAGTTTTTCCATCATAATTTGGATCAACACTCCAATATTCAATCAAGGCCAAAGGTTCTTTAGCTATTATTTCTTGCAATACTTGTTTATTTTTATCATCCAAAGGTACTATATCCGGCGATGTTAATACATAATTATCCAACTCAACTTGCAATTCTTCTTCATTATCAGATATCTGTTTAATAATAGGATCTTTTATTGTCAGATATTGTAAAGAAGAAAAACGAATATCTTTATTTTTTACCAATTTTTCATAACCATTATTTTTACTTAACTGCGACAATAAATCTGGTGGTATAACTAAAACTTCTAATTCATTTTTGTCATATTGCTTTACAAGCTCTGCAATATTAAAAACAAAATTCCAACCCAATACTATAACTTTATTCCAACCACCACAAAAATTATTTTTTAATTCGAATGCTTTATTTAAAGTTGCTTTACCTGTTGCTTTATTAGGACTATCCACGAAAACTAATGTTCTTCCATTATCCTTTTTTCCTAAATTCTGCGGAGCATTCATTTCCAAAAATGGTGTAGCACCAAATAAACCTAGGACTACTTGAGATAAATCCCCCACCCTTTTAAATTCTTTATTATTAGCAAAACTTTCTTTTTGATAATCACCTATTGATTGGTAAAGAAACGGCTTAGCCTCTTGATCGATCAATCTTTTTCTCATTATCATAGTTGCTGGTTTACCAAGATCTGACATAATCCATTTTCTTCCTAACGATTCAGCTACTGCTCCAGTAGTGCCAGATCCAGCAAAAAAGTCAGCAACTATGGAATTTTCATCGCTACTTGCTTTTATAATTCTTTCTAAAAGTTTTTCTGGTTTTTGGGTAGCATAACCTACTACTTCTGGATTTCTTCCGTGTGAAATATTAGAAATATCATTCCATAAAGAACCAACAGCTAATTTGAATTCATCTAAATAATATTTTTTATATTCTTGCCCAGTAGATGTTATATGAATTAAATTTTGCTGTCGCATTTCTTCAATAGTTTTTTCTATATAACCGCCTAATGTAACAATTTTATATTTTCTTCCATTATTTTCACTATATCTAAATTCTTTTAATTGTGTATAAGTTAAATCATCACCTTCTACATATTGTTGAAAATATTGCATATTTTTAGTCTTTGAATAAAGATAAATATTATCTATTTCCCTCGAATATTGTGCTGATGTTTTTTTAGCACCCTTTCCCACTGCATCACGAGTCCAAACAATTTCATTCCTAAAATTTTCCCTACCAAATATTTCATCCATCATCACTTTTACATAATGACCTACATGCCAATCCAAGTGCACATAAATACTACCTTTATCACTTAATAATTCCTTCATTAAACACAATCTAGGATACATCATTTTTAAATAACTAATTGTCCCATCCTTCCAAGTATCTGAATAAGCAAATTGCTCTAGAACCGTAGCATTTAAATTAATGTCAATATTTTTTAAATTATTACCCCCCCCCCACAAATTGCAGGCAGCTTTATTTTAGTACGGTAATCTGCTTTCGAATCGTATGGTGGATCAATATAAATCAGGTCAATTTTTCCTCTCATTGATGGTAGTCCTGTTGATTCATCTCCTGTTAATAATGCTTGCATAACCATTAAATTATCGCCATAACAGAGACGATTTAGCCAATTATGGCTACCTAGATCTTGGCATTCACCAGTAAATAAATTTTGACCTTTTGCAGTTGGTAATACATATTCATTTGTCTGTAATAACATTTTATTGTTGCTTTCTAGTCTACCTAGTATTTTGGCAACCTCTTTTTTACCGTCAGATACTACTTCTGGTAATAATTCAATTAGAGATTTAGACATAACATTAACACTTTCCCCTATAATTTTTATATGTAAGGATATTATTTTTATAATTATAAGAATCAAGAAAATTTTTATTACTATTTACAAATTTGTTGATGTAATTATTTTATACTTTTTAATTTTTACTATTTTTATAGATTAATTATAAATCTACTTAATCTTTAATTTTCCATTATTTATGTCATTCCAGATTAGAATTACTTTGATAATTTATTGTCTAGTAATTCTTAATGTGGAATTGGGTTAATAGTGTCATTCCAAATTAGATTTTCTTGTAAGCTTGCCTTACTAGAAAATCTTAATGTGGAAAACAAGGCAGGAAAATGATATGCTTGCATAATCATTTTAGCTTGTCGTCCTGCCGCAGTTTGCCGGAACGAAGTGGAGGAATCTAGTAATATAAAATGTGTTAAATATAGAAAAATTACTAAACTTTTTTGTATTTATTCTTTAATTTTCCATTATTTATGTCATTCCAGATTAGAATTACTTGATAATTTATTGTCTAGTAATTCTTAATGTGGAATTGGGTTAATAATGTCATTCCAAATTAGATTTTCTTGTAAGCTTGCCTTACTAGAAAATCTTAATGTGGAATCTAGTAATATAAAAGGTGTTAAATATAGAAAAATATTTTATAGGTTTTTTATATTATAGAATATAAAAAATTATTAATATTCTTTTTTTTATTAAAGTAATTTATTACTAGATTCCTCCACTTCGTTCCGGCAAACTGCGGCAGGACGACAAGCTAAAATGATTATGCAAGCATATCATTTTCCTGCCTTGTTTTCCACATTAAGAATTTCTAAATAAACAAGTTTATTAAGAATTTCTAATCTGGAATGACATAAATAATGGAAAATTAATAAAATAAATATACTTACAAGAAAACATAATCTGGAATGACACAAATAAAGGGAAATCAAAAAAAATAATAAACATAATAAAAATATAAAGATAAAAGGTAGGCAATCCCCAACTTAATAAAAAAATACTTTAATTTTAAAATCAAACATTTATTATTATTAATTAATAATATATTTACAAAATTATCAATGGCAAAATTTATACATTTACGAAATCATACAGAATATTCTTTATGTAGTGGAGCAATAAGAATTAAACAATTAGTAAAAATAGCCAAAGAAAATAAAATCCCCGCTCTTTCCATAACAGACAGTAATAATATGTTTGGTGCATTAGAATTTTCTATAATGTGTAGTAGTGCCGGAATACAACCTATAATTGGTTGCGAATTAATAATTGATGCAAATCCATTATTAACAAATTCTGTAATTCAAAATAAAGATAAATTAGAAGAGAATTTTTGCAAAATTGTAGTTATAGCTAAAACAGATGAAGGGTTTTTAAATTTAATGTCATTGTTAAGTCAAAGTTATTTAAAAAGACAAGATAAAATAACACCGCATATTGATTTAAAAACCTTTTCTGAAAAAAGCAATGGGATAATAGTATTGTCTGGTGGTTCTAGCGGAGTTTTAGGAAAAGCAATATTAAATGAAAAAATCGATAAAATAGATAAAATAATTGAATATTTTCTTAATAGTTTTGGTGATAATTTTTATATGGAAATACAAAGGCACGGTTGGAATGAAGAAATAAAAACTGAACCATATTTTTTAGAAATAGCACAAAAACATAATATCCCATTAGTAGCAACTAATGATTGTTATTTTATAGAAAAAGATATGTTTGAAGCGCAAGATGCTTTAACATGTATAGGGACACAAAGATTCGTAAGTGAAAGTAATAGACCAAAATTGACGCCAGAGCATTATTTTAAAACAGAAGATGAAATGATTGATCTTTTTAGGGATATTCCAGAGGCTATTGAAAATACTATAAATATAGCAAAAAGAATATCAACTATGGCCTATACTAGAAAACCAACTTTGCCGCATTATGATTTGCCAGAAGGTGTTTCCGAAGCCGATGAAATGGAGAGAATTGCGAGAGAAGGATTAGAAGATAGATTAAAACAAAAATTTATAGTGGATGATATTAAAACGCCAGAAGAGCAAGAAAAAGTAAGAGAGGAATATACAAAACAATTAGAATTTGAATTGGGTGTTATTAAACAAATGGATTTTCCTGGTTATTTTTTAATTGTGGCAGATTTTATAGTTTGGAGTAAAACCCACGGTGTTCCTATTGGTCCCGGTAGGGGTTCTGGTGCCGGTTCTGTAGTAGCTTGGTCTATGAAAATTACGGATCTTGATCCTATAAAATTTGAATTATTTTTCGAAAGATTTTTAAATCCTGAACGTGTGTCAATGCCAGATTTCGATGTGGATTTTTGTCAAAGAGGTAGGGCAAGAAGTATTGAATACGTGCAAAATAAATATGGGAAAGATATGGTAGCGCAGATTGTAACTTTTGGAAAATTACAATCAAAAGCAGTTATTAGAGATGTTGGAAGAGTATTGGGAATGGGTTATAGTGATGTTGATAAAATAAGTAAAGTAATACCTTTTGATTCAAATTTAGAAGAAGCATTGGCAATGGATGAAGATTTGAGAAGAAATAGGCAAGAAGATGGCGAAATTGATAAATTATTTGATATAGCTATAAAACTTGAAGGATTAAATAGACATTCATCTATGCATGCGGCTGGTATAGTAATAGGTGATAAACCTTTAGAACAGATTTGCCCTTTATATTTTGATGATTCTGCCGAAATGCCTGTAGTACAGTATGATAAACATTGGTGTGAAGAAGTTGGACTTGTAAAATTCGACTTTTTAGGATTAAAAACACTTACAGTTATTAAGGATGCTTTAGATTTTATAAAGGCAATAAAAAATATTGATATAGATATTGATAATATAAGACTTGATGATAAAGAAACTTTTGATTTAATGAAAGATGCCGATACTTTGGCAGTATTTCAAATTGAATCAAGTGGTATGAAAAGTATGTTAAAGCAGATAAAACCAGATAATATTGAAGATATTATAGCTTTAATTTCTTTATATCGTCCTGGTCCTATGGACAGTATTCCTACATATATTAAAAGAAAACATAGGCGTGAACCAATAGAATATATGCATCCAAAAATGGAGCCAATTTTAAAAAATACCTATGGAATTATAATATATCAAGAGCAAGTAATGAATATTGCTAAATCTCTTGCTGGTTATAGTTTAGGTGGTGCTGATTTATTAAGAAGGGCTATGGGTAAAAAAATTCCCGAAATAATGGCGCAACAAAGAGGTGTTTTTGTAGAAGGTTGTAAAAATTTTAGTAATATAGATGAAAAAAAAGGAAATGAAATATTTGATTTATTAGCAAAATTCGCAGAATATGGGTTTAATAAAGCCCACGCAGCAGCCTATAGTTTTATAAGTTATCAAACAGCGTATTTAAAAGCACATTTTCCAGTGGAATTTATGACGGCAACTTTAAATATGGAATCTAAAGATACTGATAAAATAAATTATTATTTGCAGGATATAAAAAAACATAAAATTACTATACTTCCACCAGATATTAATAAATCCGACCCCTATTTTAAAGTAGAATTAATAGATATTGAAGGAAAAAGAAATAAACCCGATATTTACTATTATGAAAATAAAGAACTTGCCATTAGATATGGTTTAGGTATAATAAAAGGAGTTGGAATTGATTTAACTGAAAATATTAAAGAAGAAATTAATAAAAATGGAGAATTTAAAACTATTTTTGATTTTTGTGGAAGAGTTGGAACTAAAATTGTTAATAAAAAAACAATAGAATCTTTGGCGAAATCTGGAGCTTTTGATTCTATACATAAAAACAGAAAACAAATTCACGATTCTTGCGAAATATTAAGTTCCTATGCAAGATCAAAAGAAGAAGAAAGAAATAGTATACAAATTAGTTTATTCGGTGATTTGATTGATAGCAATACAAGTGCGTTACCGAAATTAGTTAATACAGATGATTGGATAGGCTATGATAAATATCAAAAAGAATTTGAAGCTTTTGGTTTTTATTTAAAAAATCACCCACTAGATACTATAAAAGATGAATTAATTGCAAAAGGAATTACATTCTTTAATGAAATTGAAGAAACAATAGAAAATAATAGTATAATAAAAATGGCTGGGGTTATAATATCAACATCAATAAAATCAAATAATAAAGGCAGATATGCATATATTTCTCTTTCGGACCCTACTGGATTAGCAGAAGTATCATTATTTAATGGAGATTTGATCACAAAACATAAAGATTGGTTAGATGATAAAGAACATCATCAACTTGTTTTTGAATGCCAAATAAGAAAAGATGAATCAACTATGAGAATAAACGCTAGAGATTTTTGGCTTTTAGATGATTATTTAAAAAATACTACAGAAGGAGTAGAAAAGGTTAGAGTAATAAAAAAACGAACTCCTGAAGATTTTAAAAATTATAAGAAAAAAAAAGAAGAAGTAAAAACTGAAATTGTTACTAAAGAATATAATCTTTTTAGTGAAGTAAAAATTCATATAGAAAATGATAAATGTTTAAAAGATTTAAGTATTATATTTGAAAAAGCACATTTCCCAGAAAAAGAAAAACATACAAAAGTAGAATTTGTAACGGCAGATAGCTTAATTCAACTGCCAGATGAATATTGCATAACAGAAGTAGAATTGAATAGAATAAAGGGAACTTTCGGAATTGGAAAAGTTGAAGGAAAGAATTAATAATTATTTTTATTTATTAAGATATTTTTTCATTATTAAAAATATTAAAAAATTCTTGTCTTTTTGTAATATTTGAAAAAAAATTTTTTTACACAGAAGGCCTATTAGTAAATTTTTTATTTCTATTAATTTTTTATAAAAAACATCAATAGAAAATTTATTTTATAGTATTAATATTAGCTTTGTCTAATTCTTTGCATATTTTTACCTGACAAGATAATCTTGAAGTAGGTGTTAAATTTATTTGTTTTTCTAGGGTATCTAATTCTTCACTTGAAATTTCAAGTTTATCATAATGTTCTTTATCAAAAATAACATGACATTTTCCACAAACTCCATTTCCTTCACAATTTGCTTTAATATCAATATTATTTTCCAAAATAACATCCAATAAACTTTTATCTTCATCGGAATCAACAATTATCTTTTTTTTATCAACGAAAAATTCAATTTGCATAATTTATCAATTAATTTTTAAATCATTAACATACCACCATTAACATGTAAAGTTTGTCCGGTTATATAACCAGCTTCTTTACTTGCTAAAAATATTATAGAATTTGCAATATCTTCAGGCTGCCCCATACGACCCTCTGGAATATTTGTTAACATTTTATTTTTTTGTTCATCTGTTAAAATTTCTGTCATTGGTGTTTCTATAAATCCAGGCGCTATACAATTAACTGTTATTCCCCTAGAGGCAACTTCTATAGCTAAACTTTTTGACATTCCAATAATACCTGCTTTTGATGCTACATAATTTGCCTGCCCAGCATTTCCCATAACACCAACTATGGAACTAATATTAATAATCCGTCCATATTTTCTTTTAATCATTTTTTTAATTGCTTCTCTATTAAGAATAAACGTAGCTTTTAAATTTACATTAATAACTTCTTCAAAATTTTCTGTCGTCATTCTAATAGACAACATATCTTTTGTAATTCCCGCATTACATATTAAAATATCAATTCCATTCATTTCTGCATCGGCTTTTGCAAATAATTCTTCAACTTCGTTTATATTATTTAAATCACATTCAAATATATGGGTTTCTGTGTTTAATTTATTTTTTAGTTTATTTAATTTTTCTTCATTTCTTCCACATAAACCAACAATTGCTTCTTGTTTTGAAAATAATTCTGCTGTAGATTGTCCTATTCCTCCTGTTGCGCCAGTGATTAGAACCTTTTGCCCTTTAAAATTCAACATATATATTATTTTAATTTTTTGTATAATTAAATAAATAAAAATTATTAAAGTCAACATATTTAAAAAATATAATATATCAATTTTTTATAATTTTTTTATTAATTTTAATGATGTTTTTTAATAAATTATTGTTTTTTATCTTTAGCAGTAAAATTAAATTATTAAAAAATATTTTAATTAATTTCTATAAAAATATTTTTAAAATACCTATCTAAAAAGTACTATCTAAAACGTAGTAAAATATATTTCAATATTGTTAATTTTTTTAAAATTTTTCTTTCAAGACTATTTTTTATATTCTAAAAGCTTTTATTTATCAAGGAAATATATAAATTTAAACTGTAACTATTGTTGATACACAACCTATAATGTGTATTTAATACAACTATAAATTTTTATTATATATTAAATTTATTAAAATTTACCATTCTGCAACTTATCAATAATAACATTAATATCATTGATGTTAATTTTATCATATTCTCTATTTATTCCATTTTTTCTACCTAAAAAATAAGAAAATAGAATTAAAATTATTATTGTGTAATACATATTTCTAAAATATATTTAATTTTTCTCTATAAAAGTACATATTTTTATTTTCTATCTATAATATTCTGATACACTTGACTTGCACTATCTATACCTGATTTAGTAGTTAAAGCTATTAATAGAGTTAATACTCCATTATTTATATCTATGTTCTTAAATATACAAATAAAGATTATTATCCAAGTTAAAATAGTATTAATTAGTATAAAAACTATTCTATTAGATATGTTTCCATCTTTGTCTTTTAAAAAGGTATTATTCATATTTTACTCCTTGTTTTAATGTGCTTGACTTTTTAATTAAATTGTTATATAATGTATTTAACAAATACGAGTTAAGAGAGGAACCCCTAGCTGGGAGTTAGTGTCTGTCTCTAGTAATGGTAAATTAGTAACCTAACCTTTTACCAACTTGTATTTTTCTTATAATCATAATCATAGTAAGCGGTTAATAAAAAATTAAATCTTCCATTCTCTAAAATTCTAAAACCTATAATAGCAGTTTTTCTTTTATGGGATATAGTAAATTTCTTATTATCCATATCTGCTATAATTTCCCCATTCTCTATAACTTCCACTAGAGAATCAAACAACTTACCTAAAGGTTGTTTTAGCTCTTTCCTTCTTTTAATAATATGTTGTAAACCTTTTTTATCATCTCCCCATACCAAAGCTATATTACCTATTTCTTTTCTAAAGAAAGCATCTTTTATATATCCTCTTCTTTCTTCCATAAGTTTATCTATGGCATCTCTACCTTTATAGCCTACAAATTCTTCTCCTAAAAAGCTTTTTAATTCTTCTTCACTATTGTTTTTATCTTCTCCTTTTATTTCTATGGTTATTTTTATTTCTTTCATAATTTATTACCTTTTTAAATTTATTAATAATTTGCATATTTAACATATAAATTCAGTTACTTGACTTTTTAATTAAATTAATATACATTATAACTAATAGTTAGGTTGAACTGCAGAAAATCGGTCCCGACTGCCGTTTGGTTTCTAACCATACGATGGAGGGATACCCTTAAATGGGATTGACCGTCCTCCCAATCTAACTATTTTTTTATTCTTTATAGTTTTTATCATCTCTTTTCCTTGTAAGCTTTAATGTTCTCCCTGTCATTTTATGTATATGAACTATTTCATAATTTTCATTATTTTCTACCATATCTATTAATACAACAGAATATCTGTCAGTCTTTATTTTTCCAATAAAATTCATATATTTTGGATTATGACCAGAAAAAACATACTCTGCTTCATATAAGGCTATTGAGATTAAAAAATTATAATCTTCTTCTTTAACGTCCGGATGTACTTCTTTATTCCTATCTATTATACTCTTCTTAAGTAAAACAGGTTTATCCTTCTTATTCAACTCTCTCAAATCTTCCTTATTTAATCTTGGTAGATAATTATCTCTAGTAAAATCTATATTTACCATAGATTGTTTTTCTCTTATTTCCTCTAGTGTTGTAAATTCACTGGATTCTTCTTTATTATCATTTTCTCCTTCTATTTCTATTTTCACTGTTATAATTTCCTTTGTCATTTGTAATCCTTTTATTTGTTGATATTATACACTAATTTTTCCCATTTAGCAAGTGAAATAACCACTAAAATGGAGACTTTTCAAACTCATCCTCATCTATTTTTATCTTGTTTAGTTGCTCTTCTGTTTCTGCTTCATTTATTTGCTTGATTAAATAATCATAGATATATACATTACTACTATGGAACTTTTTAAATTCTTCTTTTTCTTCTTCTGTACCAAAGATAGCTATATTATTTTGTTTATACTGTGGATAGTTATTATAGAAATAATTTTCTACATTTATCTTTAAACTATTTAACTTTTCTTTTTTTATATCATCTAGATTAAGTTTTTGTTTAATACCTTTTAATTCATTATCAGATTTAACAATAATCAAATTGTTCTTATTACAATAGCTGGCAAACTTTGCTTATTGTAATTGAGTATATGGTTTTTTTAAAATATTTTTGTTTTCTGTCATTTTATACCTTTTATTTATTTAATAAATTCAGAATCAGTATAACCTTTGCAATCCACATAAATTGTCCCGAATTTTGTCCCTGACCTCTGAATCTTAACTGCATACTTATACTAGATTTTGTTTTGGTTTGATAACATATATCAATTACACCAGCAGAAGAATTTAACATGCTCGGAGTAGCAATTAGTGTGTAAGTTGTATCTTTAAATGGAATTAAGAAGGTAATATTATTAACATTACTAGTCCCACCTTGCTCTACCCAACCATCACTATATTTTCTATACCAATTACCATTACCATCTATAAAAGTATCTTCAATATAAATTCTATTAGATAAATTATTTATATCATTAACTATATTATCAATATCTACTTCAACATCTGTTTTAGTTGTTGTTCCTACTACAATATAAACTAAATACTTAATACCTCTTGGAACTACCTAGTTTGATTTTCCATAAATAGAATTTGAAGAACTTGCATTACTAGTTGTTCCAATACCTCTTGTATCACCATAATCAGCACCTGCAAAAATATTATCTAAACTATGTGTTTTATCATAAGTACCTTGTAAATTAGCAGTATGATAATGGTCTGGAAGTCCTATTTCATTACTAACTCCATTATTATTTATATCTGTTGTTGTTTCTATCCATCCATTTATAGTAAGTAATCTAACATATTCATTTTTAACAAATACATATTTTCCACAGTTACCATACAATGATATAGAATTATTATATTCTTCTTCAGTGCAAAAAATATTATCTCTTATGGTTTCATTATCATATAACTTTTCCATAAAGCTATAAAAATCTTTATATATACCATTATAAACAATTTTACTTCCATCAGCCAAATGTAAATTAGCATCAGTTAAAGGTACTGTACTTGTTATTAAAGTACCAGCAGGTGCACCACTTCCTCCAAATTGTAATATTCTCCAATTATTGCCATCAGTATCATTTATTGGGTTGTTTCCTTTATTATTATCTGTATATGAATAATATAAATTAGGTTCATTTTTACTATTAATAACCATACAAATATTGCCTTTAAAATATGTTGTGTTTTCACTCCATTCTGCAATACCTTTTTGTAATAAATAAGCTAAATTATAACTATTTACATAAGAAACAGCATTAAAATCTTCCATTAGTGGAGAATTTCCATTTAAAACAGCACTACTCCAGCCATTATTCCAATTTATACCATTATTATTTATTCCCTGTATTATATTAGGGTCATTAGAAAACTCCATTGTTCCTGTTTGTGCTTTGCTTCCAAAAACTGCGACATTATTATTAATATTTTCACTAGAAAATATTAATTGTTCTTTTCTTTCTAAATCTGTCATTTTTATATAATATTATTGTTATTTAAAAAAGTTGCTTTTATTAAGTTATTATTAGTACTAAATCCAACAATAAAATCTTGAGGTTCAATATTATTTTTTCTAAAACCAAATATTTTATCTGTTGTTATTCTAACAATATAATTAACATATACCCCAGCAGGAGCTGGTAATATATCCCTATTTTTCAATATAATTTTAATTATATTGTCTTGTTCGCTTTCTCCGAAAATAATATAACTTATTGTCATATCTGTATTATTTACAAATACTAACTTATTATTTAGAAAGTTATATATACCATCAGAAATTGATTTTATACTATTTACTGAATAATTATTTATACCTTTTAATTTTATTAATGTTCTATAAGTTTCATCATCAAGTTTATTAGGTGCTGGGGTATTTTCAAACTCAATACCTTCGTAAATTCTACTTATTCCCACTATAGCTCCTATTATATCAAGCTGGGTACCTATAGCTGTATTTATATTAAAATTATCAGTAAAATTATTAATAATATTATTATATAACAAAACATTATTTAAAATTAATGTTTTTATAGTTGCTTTTGCTTTAGGTTTGTTCCAATATTGCTTAATTAATAAATCTGTATAATATTTTATTAAATCCATTTTAATTTTGTGTAATTGTTATATTTGCTTTTTCAAGTTGAAATATGTAATTGTAATTTGTATTTTGTACTATATCTTGCCAAGTAGTACCATCTAAACTTAATTTTATATCAGTATAAATTAAATCGTTTTGTATCCCTCTTAAAATACAACCCACTTGATTTATATCAACAGTCGTGTATAATGTAAGACTTAAAGAATTTATTAATTGTTCTTTTAAAAAATCTAAATCAACAACAGTATCAGATTTCTTTTTAGTTATATTAAATTTAATATATAAATCTTCATACGAAGGTCTGTCCCATTTAATCTCTGTTGCTACCCCTTGTTTTGTGTAAACTGTATAAGATGTCTCTCCTCTCATACCACAACCTGCATTTATAGTTGAATATATAGCTTTTGCAATATCTTCATTACTTCCACCTTCAACTATTAACCAAACAGAATGAGCTGGTGTTCCTGCTGTACTTGTTATATTTGTATTGTTATTTTCACCAGTTGCTATAATAACACCTTTAACATTTAATAAAGCTGATATAATATTATCAAAAGCACCAGTTCCACCATTTCCATTTGTATTTAAAAATCTGTTTCTTAATGATAAATCGCTTTCTTCATCAGTTCCTTCTGTTGCAACTTGTGTATTATTTATAACACTAACAACCCCAACTTGTGGAGTATTTATATTTGTTATTGTTTCTAACCCAACTTGCAAAACTCCAATGTCTTTTGCTCTAAATTGTACTGTTTTCGTTCCACTTTCTGTAAATTCTACACTATTTATTAAATAAAATTCATTACCAGCATTATCACTAACAGTAAAAACATCGCTTGCTTCTAGTTCATTATAATTATCATCTAGACCTTTTAAAATTAATGGTGTATTTACTTGTATTTCTATAGGAACAATGGTATAACTTCCACCATTTCTTACAATACTATGATATGTTGCTATATTATCAAGTGCTTGTCCTACTGCTAAATTAGGGTTCAAACTATTATATAAATTTATAATAGTTTCATTTATATCTGTTTGATTTTGTGAAAAAATATTAATTAATTGACTATCGGGTGTATTACTATTTAAATTTATATCTTCTCCATATATTTCTTTAAATTTATTTTCATAATATTCTATTATTTCATTTATATTAAAATTATTGTTATAAATAGTATTTAAAACAATATTAATATTAATTTTTCTTTCTGGAGTTATAGAATAATTTATATCTTTAATCTCAATTACTCCATCAATATTTAAAATTAAACTCACTAATTGATTAATTAATTTTTTATCACTACTAAAACTTCCTAGAATATTATACCAATCAATACCTCTATCTAAATCATAAAAGCAATTATTTTTCCAACATTTAATATTAGTTAAAATGTCAAGTTCCATTGCTTTCTGATTAATAGCATAATCTTGCTTTCCATTTCCAAAAGTCCAATCCCAATTTTCGTCTAAATTTCTAATCATAATAATATATTCATTGTTTTTATAGGTTCCCAATGTTCTTTGCAACAAGCAACATATTTGTTATAAATACCTTCAATATAATCTGTTGCTCTTTTATCTCTTATTAATTTTGTTCTAGTTGATGGTTTGCCGCAGATTTCACATTTGCCTTTAATATGTATTTTTTTATCTGCTATATTTTTAAATTCTTCAAATTGCTTAAATTTTCTATTATCTGCCATTCTATCTAAACAAGCAATATAAATTTGTTTTTTTTGTTTTTTTAACTCTAAACAATCTTTTTTTAATTGTTCTATTTTTTTTATATTTACAAGATTTAATTCATCAAAAATAATTATATCTGCATTACTTTTTAATTTATCTTTATATATTTTAGTTTTTATTGTTTGTGTGTATTTTCTACTTTTTAAAAATCCATTATCTCTTGTATTCTCTTCTGGTTCAAATAAATCTATTGTTTTATTTGCTTCTTTTAAATTATTATATAAATCAATTAAATAAGCAGATTTTCCTGATTTCATTGCCCCATATATTAAAGTTATATTTTCCATTTTAATTAATTTCTGTTATTAATCCATTAGTAATTGTCAGTGTTTTTCCACTTGCTCCTTGTCCTGTATCAACAAAAGTACCAGAAATACCAGCTTGTCCTCCTGTACTATATGTTGATGCTTCAATATTTCCTAAAATATTTATATTTTCTGATATATCAAGATTACCATTTATTTTTGAATTATAATTTAAACAAATAGCAGTATTATCATATTGAATAGCATTAACTAAACTATTTAGTCCACAAATAACTATTCCATCACTTAAATCGTGTTTTCTATCACTATAAGGTAATTGAGCTTCGCCTGTTTCAAAATAAACATTTAAATCATAATCATTAAATAAAAATCCATTACTAAAATCTTTTAATCCTTTATCTTCTACTTTAAAGCCAAGTAAAGCACACATTCTAGTAATTATTTGTTCTCCCATTCTACTTCCTAATTTTATTATATTCTTCAGCTTCTAATTGATTTAAAAAAATAATGTAGTTATAAAAATCTAATACTTCATTAATAGGTGTATTCATAACTTCGGCATAACTACCGAAATTATTTTTTATAACTACAAACACAAATAAATTTAAAGGGTCGTCTATAGTATAGTTTTTATAATTATCTTGATTGTTGCAAGTACAATTTTTTATTTTGTACTTGCTTTTATTGTAAAAAAAACCCTCAAATTCTCCAACATTATATTATAGAATATTTTAAAAAAATATTTTCTATTATCTATATCATCAAATAAATTTTTTGTAATTCTTTCATTATTAAAAATACAATTATTAGATAATTTAAAAAATATGTTTTCAAGTTCTTCATCACCTATACAATCACAGATTAAACCTAAAAGCCCAGAAAAATCTTGTAAATCAAAACCATCTTTTAAAGAGTTTTCATTTAATTCAAAACCTTTTAAATTATTTTTTGTTTTTCTACTAATAAATCTTATTAAAGTTAATACATCACCAGTACTTCCATAATTAAACTTTAATATTTTATCATCAATTTTTATTTCCATAATTAACCTTTTTAGTTAATAGAAACATCACAATTACTAAAAGATAAATTCCAAACACTAACAATTGCCTCAACATTTCCGACAGTACTTTCAACAGTGCCAGCATTTCTTACCACAACACCACCAGATAAATCAAATACTTTTTTAGTCAAATTACCTTTTCCGTCCCCTGTTCTTTTTGTAAAAGTTCCAGTTATTAAAGAAAAACTTGTCGGGTCGTTGCTATATTGAGATAATTTATTTATAAGATATTTGTCTGTGTCTCCATTTAAAATAACCCTTAAAGTAATATTTGCAATTTTACCCTGTTCGTTTTTAGTAAATAGAGAATTGCCATTTTTGCCTCTTGTAATAATTGCCACATCGTTTGGAAATTCAAGAGTTATACAATCGTTGTCTGCTCCATCAAGTATTAATTCACCATCAAGAATTAAACTATCATTACCTGCTAAACTTTCTATTGCCATTTATTCCCCCTAATTATTTACATTAATAATAATATTTGAGCTATTAATTGCTCCAGCTAATTTTACAGCAATTTGACATAAAGGTGCTTTTCTGGCCTCTCTATCAGCTTGAGATTGTTGAGCTATAGGAGAAAAATAAATATAATAACCAAAATTAGATATATTATCTAAAAACAACTCTTGATTACCAAAAGTATAAGGTAAAGTCCAGCTACCAGCTCCTATTAATCCATTATTTACACCTTGATTTAAAACTTTTGCATAAGTATTGTAAAGCATACTTACACCTTGCTCTGTTTGTGCTATTTTAGTCGGTACATTTCTTAAAGCAGAAAAACCATTTTCTTCAAGTTGTAATTTTAACCATATCAAACCTACAACAGTATCAAACCATTCATTTTTACCAGAGCAGAAAACAGCCCCAACACCACCAACAGAAACGTAAACATCACAACCTAATTCTTGAGCTTGTAATAATTCAGTTTCTCCAATAGTATTATCTGGCAATACACCAGTTAATTCTTTTGCATGTAAATTTTTAACTGTGTTGCTTCCTTGATAATTTACAGCCATATAAGAACTTGTATAAGCTCCAGCATAAACTAATGAGTCAGTTTCTCCATTATAATATAAACATCTACAATGTGTTAAAGCTGATTGTTGTATTTTATAAAATACATTAGCTGTTTCTGCTTTTAAGTAATTTTCACCACCTTTTGCCACAACTAAAACAGAATTTAAAGATTGAATAAGATTTGCACCTGCTTCAATTTCTTCATCCGAAATATCCCAAGTTGCTAAACAACAACCATAATAAGAAATCTTTTGGGTTCTTAAAATTATGTCTTGTAATCTTTCTTCACCTGTGTATTCAACTTTTCCTATTACTTCAACAGCATTAGAGGTATTTAATAGATTTACATCACTTAAACTTGTTCCCTCTGTTCCAGCACTTAAAACAATTTTACTATCCACACCTGTTGTTTTGCTTGTAAAAATAATATTGTTGTTTTCATCAGCAGAAATTACAACATCACTTATTTGAGCTTGTAATATATCTACAACATCCGAAAGACTTTTTACAGTACTAAAGTCTAAACCATTATAACTTTTTGCTTCTGCCCCATCTACAGCAATATTTAAACTACCATCAGTTATATTTTTAAAGTTTTCGTAAATAATTGATTTGCAAGTTGTATATCCAGCAGTTGCCGGTTCTGTTATATTTGCTAAAGCAGGAAATACCATAACATAACCATCACCAGCTAAAATATTCGGCGATTGACTAAAGATTGAATTAACAACTTTAAAAGTCTTACTATCAATACCAAAATCATTGCCACAAGCTTCAGATGCTTTATAAACAACATAATTATTTATAGGAACATTAGCAGGTTCTTTTGTAAAAACACCTATAACACAAACATTTCTTGCTGTTATACTTGTCGGTGCTGTTGATAAACTTACATTTATGTAATTATTAATATTTATTGCCATAATTATTTAATTATTAGTTATTAAAAAAATATCATTATAATCATTGTAATAAGAAGTAATAACTTCTTTTTTGCTTTGATATATTAAATTAAAGTCTAAAACAAACCTATTTAATATTTTTGTCCCATCTTTTTCGTCATTTTGATTAAAATTAAGTGGTAAAGTTCCTATACTAAAACCATATTGAGCTTGCAAGTTTTTTGCTTTATCACTATTTAAAGCCATTAATATTTCATCTTTTCTATTGGTTGCTTCCATATCATAAGAAAAAATATTTATTGTTATTTCAGCAATATTATTTACAAAAAAACATTCTTTAAAAGCTCCATTTTCTTCTTTATATTCTTTGCAATTAGCAACTGGTTTTACATTACTACAACCCACCACAACACAAAGCTTTTTATCATTAGGTATTATCCATTTCTGATTAAAAATATAAATATGTTTGTTGTCTAAATCCATAAAGTCTTGTATCAAACTACATATTAATTTTAAGTAATCTTCAATATTCATTTTCTCCATCGTCTTCTTTGTCTTTTAAATCTTCATAATCTTCTATCATATTATACCTATAATACCCATAATAGGTATCTTCGTTCTGTGTTCCCATTATTCTAAATTGCTTTTCTCCCACAATTACAACATCATCATTATTGAAATGATAAGTAGTTATTAATTTGTACCATTTCCAATTTCTTTCACCTTCTGGCCTTAATTCTAATTCTTGAGTACTTAAATTTTGCACCATTCCCCTTATATTAATGGGTGTTCTTGTTTCTACAAGTTTAAAATCAATTAATTCTTTTTTTATCAAAATAACAGTATAGGGACTACTCCAACTTTCCACAATATCGGCAACATTAATTAAATTACTTGTGCCTGCTCCTGTTATTTTATTACTATTAAATTTTATCATTGTTTTACTAATTCAAAAGTTATTGATTTTCTTAATCGCCCTGTGTCTATTAATGGATGACTACTGCCTTTTTGTCTAATAGTAGAGGGTGCATTTGGAGCCCAAGTACCATCTCCTAAATTTTCAAAACTATCTATTATAATATTCTGTGCTATTGCTCCTAATATATTATATTTATCAATAGGACTTGCACTTTCATTAAAAATTACTTTATTAAAAGTTTTAGATTTATTTAATTCTTCTTTTAGATGATTTTTTAAAGGTTTACGAATAAAACTTCTTTCTGGTATATTTCTTTTTATACTTCCGAATTCTTGAATTAACCCTACTGTTGCAATAGTCGGGGGGAATTTCCCCCCTTCAGCATTATCATATTTACCACCTAAAATCCCCACTTTTACAACATAATCCAACTTATCCAAGCTCTCCCTAAACTTTTTTAAGTTTTTATCATCAACTTCTATTTTAATATTATTTTGCATATCAAGTAATAGTTGTTGTTCCTCTTATTGTATATACTGCCCCTATAGTAAAAGGTATCAAATATTGTAAATATTTTAACCCAAAACTTGTACTGGCAAAATATGAGTAATATGGACTTTGTAAATATTTTTGGGGTATTCCATAACTTGCACTCACACCATCAACTGATTTACTAGTTATTAAAAAACTTCCTACTCCATTACTATTTGCCATATTTAAATCCATAACTAAATAATGTGCTGTTAAAAGCAAAAAAGCTATTTTCATTTTATCTTTATTATTTAGAAATAAATTTATATTAAAACTATTTCTAGCTTGTCCGAAAGCTTTATATAAATCGTTGTCGGTTATATAATCATATATATTGCCTATTGTTATTTGCCAATAATCAGCTGATTTATCAGGTTCATTATTTTTATTATTATCTTGTAAAGAAATATAAAAATTATTGTTATAGTAAACTTTATTATCTTTAAAATAATTTATTTCTTCATTCCAAATTATATCAGAAAAATATTGAAATTCTCTCGGAAAATAGTCCTTAAAATCTTCAGGAGTAAATAAATCTAGTTGTTCCATCTTTATTTATGTTTATTTTTATTTTTATTTTTAATAATAGTAGAAGTTATTTTTTCTTTTTTTTCTTCACTATTTTTTATTTCTTTTTTTTCTTCTTCAACAAATAAAGGTTTTATTTCATTAAAACATTTTACTTTATTATATTCTTCATTAGTTAAAGTAAAATATGTATTAGGTTCAATTCTTTTATCCCCTATTATATACACTCTTTTACTTTGATTTATAAAAGTTTTCATAATTCTTCCTATTTTATTAAAATAAAAGGGGTATTTCTACCCCCATTTAATTAGAATGTCAAATATAAAACTTCTTGAGGTCTAAAAATTCTAACTCCTCCTACTTGTCCGTAGCCTACATTATAGAATGTATAATTATCAGCAGTATTGAAAGCATTTGTTTGATATTCAACAGGTAAATCAAATACCATAACTTCTGGGTCTTTGTTATACAAACAATAGATATTTTTGCCTAATTGATTATATTCAGCTTGTGCATAAACAACTGGTATAATTTTAAAGTCATCTCTTCTAGTTGCTCCCTTAAAAGCATCTTCTAAATATTCTAATTTAGTTTTAATAGGGAATTCAGCACTTGAAGAAGTTGATAATCCCAAGAAATCTTGATAAGGAATAACCAATCTATTTGGTGTTGAAGTATAATCACTTTGTTTTGTATAAGCTCTTAATAAAGCACCAACTATTGATTGTAAATCTGTTGCAGACATAGCAGAAAATTCTTGTGTTAAATCTTCACTATCAATAGCAACTTCATCATTATTTAAAAGACCTTTACAGTTTTCAAATACTTTATTTCCTAAAAATACACAATCTTGTAGCATTAAGTCAAAGTTTCTTTTTCTAGCTTCTAATTGGTCCCCTATAAAGTCAAAGTTTGTTTCACCTCTATCTAAAGCAACTTTTAATTGTTCTAAATCTTTAATATTGTATACACAATATTTGTTCCATAAATGTCTAAAGTCAGTTCTTCCATTGTAATTTACACTAACTCTTGGCATTCTTGCTTGATTTGTATTATCGTCTTGAAAACCATCAAAACCATCAGTAGCATTGTCGTAAGCTTGCCATTTAAAAATACTATCAGCATAAGCCCCATTTCCTACATCTATTTGAATGTAATCAGGTATTGATATTGTATAAAACTTTTGTTTTACAACTTCTTTATCAATTTGAGTTAATGTTGTTATTGCTTGTCTATAAGCTTGTAAATTTGTATACATATTTAATCTCTTAATTATTACTAAAATTCAATATAAATTTTTACTAAAGTATTAGCCGGTGCATCATGTAAAGCATAACCACATTTTACTAAACCTTCAGTTGCTGTTGTAGATGGCAAAACTTTTCCAGTATTTGCACCAGCAACATTACCAACAACACTTATAGCAAGTGGTGTTTTTAAAGCATCAAATAAATCTCCACTTGTACTTGATACAGCAACAGAGCTTGAAACCCCAGTTGTTGCAGATTTAACAAGAATATTATTTGTTCCATCAACAGTTGCAGTTGCAACACTTGCTAAAGCAGTATTTAAAACAGTTGCAACATCAGTTAATGTTGTTGCACTTGAAAAATCTAAAGCAGTAAGTTTTTTTTCTGCTCCATCAATAACAAAGTTAATTTCTCCACTAGTAATTGTTTTTAAATTTTCTAAATCTAAATTTACAAATTCCATATAACCAGCTGTTGCTTCGTTTCTTGTATCATAATAAGCTTCTTGTCCGCAATTAATTGCTGTTTCAGTAAGCATTAACATTATACAACCATTCAAAGCAACCCCTACTGTTTGATTATTATCAACATATTCAGATTGCTTTATATTTTTAACTACAAAGCCTTTTAAAGTTTTAGTCAAAGTATCAGCAGTATCAGAGCTTAATACTTCTCTTACTGTTGGCAAATAATCATTGCCAGGAACAAATACTAATAAATCACCAGCAGAAGTTGTTTGGTTCTCATTAGCATTATTCAATTTAGCATAAATAGGAAAATCAATAGGTTGTATTAGTGTACCCCTTGCTCCTGTCTGTCTAAATTGATTTAATTTTTGTATATTTCCTAAAGTTGTCATTTTAGTTTTCCAATAGTTATTAATAATTATAAAGAATATTTTTTATTTGTTTCGGCATATCTCTGTGATTTTGTATAAATAACAGGTGCTGAAATACTATTTCTTATTGAATTTTTTAAAGTATTTAAGATTGGCTTTTGTTCTGTTTTTTCTTCAAGTTTTTCTTCGCCATCTTCTCTTTGTTCTTCAACAATATTATTACATTTGTTGTCTTTTTCACTTCTAGTTGATGGGTTGTAAGCATCTTTTTCTACAAGACCAATAATTGTTCTCCAAATTTCTTCACTTACTTTGCCTTTAAGAATACCACCAATTTCGTCAATAATTTTTCTTTTATCAACTCCTTCGTCATTTTCAATAATACTGTCGTCGTGGTCGCCTTCTTCTAACTCTTCCTTAAAGAATTTGTTAGTGTCAACTATAGCATTTTCTTCTTCACCTTCGCCAAAGTCTACATTTAATTTTTCTGCTATTATAGCTAATAGCTTAAAAATATCATCCATTGTTGCACCTATTTCTTCAGGTGCTTCGTTTTTCTTTTTTCCAAACATAGTTAATTTTATTAATTAATAAAAATTGTTAAAATATTAAATTGAGTAAAAACTCATTTTAATTCATGGCATTGCAACTTAAACAGTTTATTCCCAGTCATTATTCATTATTTATTATCAAGTAGAATATGCCAATATATTTTATCAAATAATAGATATAAACTATATTCTACCATTTCCTCTGATTTACTATATCT
>CATOJU010000002.1 GCA_951800555.1 uncultured Rickettsiales bacterium
GCAAATACCTTTGTATATTTTTAATATTTATTCCTTTTTTCATTCTTAAACCCATAAGTAAAATTTCCTCAATAAATTCAATTTTTGTCAAATTTTCTTTATTTTCAAACCCAAAACCATTTTCCAAGACATATTCTTGCCATTTCATAGGATTTTTAATATTTTCAATACTAGTCCTTAATTTATAACCATCAATAAATTCATCTTTAAAACATAATCTACTATGTGCCCCTGCCCCAATTCCTATCCATTCCCCACTATTCCAATAATTCAAATTATGTTCACATTCATAACCTTCTTTAGCATAATTTGATACTTCATATAAAAAAATATTGTTAGATTCCAAAAATTCATTAGTAATTTTATACATTTTAGCCGCTTTGTTTTCTTCCAACTCTTCAATTTTATCTTCAAAAAACTTAGTCCCCTCCTCTACTATTAATTGATATAAAGAAATATGAAAAGGAGAAAATTTTATAGCTTCTTCAAGTTCTTTTAACCAATTATTAATATCTTGATTTGGTCGAGCATAAATTAAATCTATTGAATACCTATTATAGAAAATTTTACTTGCAATATCTATAGCTTTTTTAGCTTCATCCGCGTTATGTATTCTTCCAAAAAATTTTAAAACTTCATCATTAAAAGATTGTACTCCTATTGATAATCTATTAATTCCCAAATTTTTAAATTCCTTAAATTTATTAATCTCAAAAGTCGTTGGATTGGCTTCCATAGATATTTCTATATTATTATCTATATTCCAAATTTCATTTATTTTTTTAAAAATATTTTCTAAAAATTTAATAGACATTAAAGATGGAGTACCACCACCAAAAAATATCGTTTTTATCTTTCTATTTTTAAAAAATTTACCATAATAACTCAATTCTTCTAAATATGCCTTTAAAAAAAATTCTTCATCCAAATTTGACAATTTATAGGAATTAAAATCACAATAGGGACATTTTGATAAACAAAATGGATAATGTATATAAATAGATAATTCACTCATTTTTATATATCAATTAAGCAATACATAGGTACATGATCGGATGGGTGCTCCTCTGCCCTAACCTCTTTATCAATTTTACAATTTTTTATATATTTTAAATTATTTTTAGAAGTCAATAAAGCATCAAGTCTTAAACCATAATTTTTTTCCCAAGCCCTAGCCCTGTAGCCCCACCAACTAAATTCTACTAAGTCTTTATTAAAATATCTAAATAAATCTTCCATACCATCATCCAGAAATTTTTTAAATTCGTTCCTTTCTTTAATATTACAACAAATATCACCATCTTTTTTTATACTATACATATCAATCAATTCCGGACAAGTATTAAAATCACCGCCGTAAATAGCAAACTCCCCTACCCTTTTATCTATTAAAAATTGCTCCCTTAATCGTCTATAAAATTTTACTTTATTGTAGAATTTCTCAGTTTCTGTTTTATCCTTCACATCCTCTGTAGTATCACCGTTTGGAACATACACTGAAGCAATTTTTAATGATTTCCCATTATAATCAAATCTAGCTTCTATATATCTTGAATCATCATCATTATCTACCAAATCAAAAAATGGTAATTTATTTTTTATATCATAAATAGGAAATCTTGACATTATAGCAACACCGTTATAGGATTTTTGTCCATTAATTGAAATATTATAATTTAAATTAGATAAATCTAAAAGTGGAAATTGTTCATTCGTGCATTTTAATTCCTGTAATAGAATAATATCAGGATTTGCTGTTTTTATGTAATTTTTTAAATTTGTTATTCTAGATCTTATGGAATTTACGTTCCAGGTGGCTATTTTTATCATTTTTTGTTTTGTGTTTTGATATTGTTATTTTATTACATTTATTTAAATAAGTCAATGATTAAATATTTTATAGGGTACTGCCCACTTATATATCAAATTTTTCCGTTATTTATGTCATTCCAGATTAGATTTTCTTAATAAACTTGTTTATTTAGAAATTCTTAATGTGGAAAACAAGGCAGGAAAATGATATGCTTGCATAATCATTTTAGCTTGTCGTCCTGCCGCAGTTTGCCGGAACGAAGTGGAGGAATCCAGTAATAAATTACTTTAATATAGAAATGTCATTCCAGATTAGAATTTCTTAATAAACTTGTTTATTTAGAAATTCTTAATGTGGAATCCAATGATAAATAATTTTAAAATATGAATAATACTATTTGATGTGTAAGTGGGCAGTACCATTTTTTTATTATGATATTGACTTTTTAAAATTTTAAATAAATAATTATTATAGAAAATATTTTATATTTGATTTTTATTAATAATTATAGGGGGATAAGATGAGTGATGATGAAAAAATGAAAGCAGCAGAAGATGCAATAATCGAATTTAAGAAAGCAAATAACGAACTAGAAGAAGAAAAAAAAACAAGAAACAAAAAACAAACAATAAAAACTTTAGAAGAAAAAAAAGAAAAAGCAGCAAAACAATTAGTAAAAGCACTGGTAGAATTGGATAAAAACGGAACAAATGATTTAAAAACAAAACAAAGTATAAGGTCATCAAAATATGGACTTGTTAAATTCAACAAAAATGATATACAAAACTTGATAAACTCAGCAAAAAAAATAATAGATGAAAAAGAAGAAAAAGAAAAAAATATAACATTAGGTGAGGCACTTGATAGAGCTGAAAAACCTATTGGGCGTCATAATTCTAATAAAGGTATTTATAATAAAGATAGTATAATTGAATTTTTAAATAAAATTGCTTCTAAATGTGAAGGAGCAAAAAAATTTGATAAAAATTCAAAATATGAAGATGTTATTAATTTCTTTAATAATAATGAGAATAAAGAAGCATTAAATAAACTTAAACTAAAAAAAACTTTCGGTTCTACAACAAAAACTACAAATTTAGGAGATGATACATTAGAATTTTTAGAAACTATATATCGAGTTAGTAAAGATGGAATAAATGCTGTCAAAGATGGAACAAATGCTATTAAAGATGGAACAAATGTTGACAAAAAAAAAAATAATGATTATGTTATTATTCAAAATTTTTTAGGAAGTATTCAAGATAAAGAGTTTAATGATCAACTAAATAAAAAAAAAACATATGAACCAACAGAACCCGAACCAGAACCAACACAACCAACAAAAGGAGAAGATATGGAAAAAAATAATAATTATGTAACTCATCCAGAATATGATGAATATACTACAAAAACAAATGAAAGATTAGAAAATTTAGAAAATAACCAAGTACTATTAAAAGAAAACGAAGAAAAAGTAAAATATCTATTAAATAATGCAGAAAATTTTTTAACAAAAGATGATATAGAAGAATTAAAAAGTGCATTAAAATACATAGGTGACATAGCGACCATAAATGTGACAATAAGAGGTTTAGAAGGAAAAATAGAAGAACTAGAAAATGCCAAAATATCTCCAGAACAAATAAGTAACCAAATAAAAGCAATAATAGAAAAAGAAATATTACCGGCAATAAATCAAAAAATAGAAAATAATGAAAATGAAATAAATGCCTTAAAAGGAAGAGTAGACCAACATGATGAAGAAATAAATAAATTAAAGAATCAAGTAACTGCTTTACAAAATACTTTAGGAAAAGGAAACAATATAACATCTGATGACATAAAAAAATTAATAGAAAATGGAGATTTAGACGATAGTTTAAAAGCAAAATTAACAGTTATTTTAAATGAAGGTGACATAAATATAACAGAAGGTTCAAAATTTTATGAACAAATACAAGGTATAATTTCAACAGAATTAGGAAATAAATTATCAGACCTTGAAGGTAGATTGAATGATAAAATTCAACAAAATACCAACAATATAACTAATTTAACAAATAAAATTGGCGAAATTGACGACAAAATTAAGAACTGTGCTACAAAAGATGACGTTAATAATCAAATAGAAGGTCTAAAAAACAATTTTGCAACAAAAGAAGACTTTGATAACTTTAAAAAAGAAGTTGAAGAAAAATTGGGAGGAATTGGAAAAGATGGTGTAACTTTAACTAATACAGAAAGAGAAACAATAATAAATACAATAAAAGAAGGGTTAGGAGATCAAATAGGAACACTTCAAGATGATGTAGGAAAGTTAAAAGATAATCAAGAAAAAATAACATCAGATTTGGATGCCTTAAAAACAAAAGTAAAACAACATGATACAGATATAAAAACTTTACAAGACCAAGTAATTGCTTTACAAAATACTTTAAAAAATCCAACACCTGATGACATAAAAAAATTAATAGAAAATGGAGATTTAGACGATAGTTTAAAAGCAAAATTAACAGTTATTTTAAATGAAGGTGACATAAATATAGGCGGAGATTCAAAATTTTATAAACAAATACAAGGTATAATTTCAACAGAATTAGGAAATAAATTAAAAGAACTTGAAGATAAATTGGGGGGAAAAATTAAACAAAATACCGACGAAATAAAAAATATAAAAGACCAACAGGAAAATTTTAATAATAGAATAACAGGTTGTGAAGGTAATATAACAGAATTAAATCTGGCACTAGAAGATGAAATAGAAAATAGACAAAATGCTATGCTATATCTTACAGAAAGAATAGAATCAGGCGAAAAAGGACTTCAGGATCAATTAACTACAATGCAAAACCAAATTCAAGCATTACAAAAAGCTCAAAATTCATTAAATAGTGGCCAAGAAACCAAAGTAACAGAAATAACAAATAACTTGTTAACAGAATATAATGAAACGGTTCAAGCTCAAATGGAAGTTGTTACTAGAGAATTAGAAATTATAAATGAACAACAGGATCAAATACAGAATCAAATAACACAGCTAGATAATAGATTAAATGAACAAGACAAAAAAATAGATACTAAAGCGGATAAAACTACCGTAGAGGAATTAGTAAAAAGAATGGATAGATACGAAGAAAGATTGGGTAAATATGAAAAAGAAAATGAGAGACTTATTAATGAAAATGAAGAATTAAAAAAAAGAATTGAAGCCTTGGAAAAAAAAGAACAAGACAAAGTCCAAGCAAGAGATACCGATCCACCAACAGAAGATAATCCCAATAATCCAGAAAACGACCCATCCAAATCAAAAGTTCAATCATTTGGAACAAAAACACCAGAACCTGGCGGCACAAAACCAAAAGGCGGATTACAAAATAATAAAGATAACGGAGGTAATTTAACATCATTTGGTACAAATAATGGTGGTGGTAGCAGTGGAAGTGGTGGTATTCCTACAGAATTGTCTGACGAAGATAAAGTAAAACATCTTTCAAATTTATATTATTTAATTGGTACTGCTAATCAATATAATAAAAGCGAAGTTAAGACTGGTTTAGCTGTGGCAAATATGTTGAATGCTAGAAGTACCGGAGAAAAAAATACCGATGGTGTTGTTCCTACTTTAAATAAATTAAGTGAAAACCTTGCAAATAAAATTATAGGAACAATTAATAGTGGAAAAGAAGTAAATATAAATGAAATAATAAATCTTAATGGTCTTGTTGATGATAAAAAATTACAAGATATTGTAAATAAATATCAAAATGGAATTACTGCTGCCAAGGGAGATCCTGAAAAAATAAAAATCTTTAAAGAAACTCTTAAAAATGAATTATATGGGTGTCTTGATCTGGAATTTATTAATAGAGCTGATAATGTATATAAAGCTAATAATCAAGGAAAAGATAATGAATTTTTGGAAAATTTCTATAAAAATGTCGATAATGCAAGCAGTTATTTACAACAAACAACTATAAAAAATAATGTTTCTATACCTAATACAAGTAAAGTTCAATTTGTTAATGAAGATAAAACTATTAATGAAGAAAGCTTAAATTTTATTCAAGAAAATATAAACGGACAAATCAATGAGGAAGGTGTTAAAAAAGATTATGAAACTAAAGAATTTAATGGTGATAAACAACAATTTGAAGCTACTAAAGAAGCCGTAATACATACTGAAAGAACAAAAAACCAATTCAGTGGTGTTGAAAGGAATGATAAAGGAGAAATAACTAAAGTAGAAGGTATTAAAAGTAATTTAACTAATGATAAAGCAACAATAGGGTTAAAATATCCAAATGATTTTAGTAAAGAATATATGGATACCATTGAAAAATCTGGTAATGATGTTAAAGCTGTCTTTTCTCAAAAAAGTAAAAAAGTATCAGATTTACCAGAAAATCAAAAAAATGATGCTATAGCAGCATATAATTTAAAAGAAGGCGATAGTGTTGAAGTCCTTAATTTTAATGGTGTTGAAGCAGCAATACCAAGCAGTATGCTTGATTTTGTAGAGTTAAATAATGGTATCGGAAGAGATAGGGGTATTTTGCCAGCTATGCTTGAACAAATGAAAAAAGCGGCAGTTTTAAATGGTGGTAATATGGATAAAATAAGGGATCTTATTACTGTTGAAATAGATGGGCAAAGAATGACTTTAACTGAAGCTGTTAACAAAGGTAAAGGAAAAGAAGCAGCGTCGATATTATGCAATAGTATGGGGGCAGTTGGAAATGATGGTAAAACTCCATTAGGACATTTTAAGGAAGAAGATAGAAAATTAATAAATGATCTTTGTGGTAAAACAATTGCGATGTCTGTAAATACAGATAAAAGTAGGGGTAGAGATGGTCAAGGCATTCCATCAAAATTTTAGAAATTCTAATCCAGAATTATATAAAAATTAATAAATTAAGAAACAAACGACCCCGATGCAAGGCATGCGGGGTATTTTTAAGATAAACATAGATTAAAAATTGTAAATAAACCTTTACAATTCCAAATTTTACCATAAAATAATTTAAACTTTTAATATTTTTTATATCCTATTAAAAAAATTTCTTGTTTTCTTGTAATATTTGCTTTTTTGGAAAATTTTTATAAAAAAATATATTGAATATTTTATATTAAAATGTATAATTATGTTTATATAAACAATATCGGAAAAGAATGACAGAAATAAATTGCGATAATTTTTTAAGCAAAATTAGTGAATTTAATGAATCTTGTGAAGATCTTAGCAAAAAACAACAAGAAAATAAACAACGGATAGATCATATCGAAAATGTTATAAATATGGCTAAAGAAGATTTAAACGCAATAAATATAAATCCAAATATGATAGATAAAGAAATAGAAAACACAATAGAAAATATTGGAAAAACAATTTATAATATCAAAAATAAAAAAAATATATTAGAAAATCAGAAAAAATTAATTATTTTTAATTATAGAATAGAACTTTTAAGTGAAAGATTAAAACAATCAAATAATCAAAACCCAGAAAATGAAAAATTAAATCTTTCTAATAAAATTAAATATTTTAAACAATTATTAAACGATCTAAAAAATGAAGAAAAAAATCTTAAAAAAAATGTTGATAAAATAAAAAAAGATGCGGAAAAACTTGATAAATACTTCAACAATAATTTATCTTCTAAGAAAGATGTAGAAAATATAATTAAAAATAAAAAAATTAATAAGGAAAATATAGATGAAATATCGGAATATTTTTATCTAAATACAGCTAGTGGTACAGCTAATATTGATTTTCCAAAACAACTTTTAAAAACTGCTTCCACTACATTTGGAAATTTAACAGCACAACAGAATACAGAAGAAATAGAAAACCAAAAAAATTTTGTTAAAAAATGTATTTTAAGTGCAATATTAATTTATCATCAAAATATGATAATACAAGATAAAAAAATAAATAAATTAAATGAAATTAAAAAATTACTTAATGATAATAGGTTTAATATTAGAATAAAAAATAATGACAAAACAAATAAACGAGAATATATTTTATATGAACTTAATCAAGGAGAAAACAATCTAAATAATGAAAATAAAGACATAATAGAAAATAAAATAATATCGAATAACCTTGACGAAGATTTAAAAAATGAATTAAAAAATTTAAAAACAACTCTTGAAAATTTAAATAAATATCTTGATAAAAAATATATAATTAATGAACTAAAATTTTAGTGATAAATAAAATTAAAATTAAAAAATAAATTAAAGTTGAATATCAGTATTAAAAAATCCCTCTGGTATCAACTTTTTTCCATTCCTCTAAAAATTCATTAAAATGTGATACATTTTTATTTATCATATAATCTTTTAATTCTCTATTCATCTTTAAAAAATTTTCTTTATTTATAGTCCCATTTAATAAATTGTAATTTAAATAGACTAAATATGTATTTAAAACATCAGTTTCGCAATAATCATCTATTTCTTTTAATCGCCCTTCATCAAACATTCCGGCAACTTTTGAACCATCAACTCCAATTTTTCCTGGTATTCCTAAAATACTACAAACTTCATTCATTTTACATCTAGCAGAAGTTCCGAAATCTGATAAAGCTTCTAATAAATCACAATGCCAATCTAAAGAATAACGACTATTATAGCTATTCCATTTATCTCCAGATTTAAATAAATTTTTTGCAGAAATCCCATATTTCATTGCCCTATATTTCATAACAGGTAAATCAAAACATTTTCCATTATAACTAATAATTCTTGGAATGTTGTCACATAAATATTTAAAAAATTTTTGTGTTATTTGTTCTTCTGTATTATCTAGACTTGATATTGTGCCGACTTTTTCTAATTTATAATATTCAGAATCATAATTTTTTTCTATTTTTGCGCTTAATACACTAATACTTACAACTCTATGAAATAATTGTCTTGGGAATGGATTTCCCCCTGAAATTTCTTTACTATATTCTTCTAGTTCTTCCCTTTTAGAAATAATATCTGTTGTTTCACTTCCAGTTAAATTGTACAAAACATCAGTATCCGGAATTGTTTCTATATCAAATACAAATAATTTTTCTAGCATAGATTTATTAATTTTATTAAGTAATTTTATGTTAAAATTTATTTGAATTAAAATCAAGTTTTTGATAAATTTCATTATTTTTTTAGTTTTATTTGTTATTTATATTTTTTTATTTTTACACTAATGAAGAATAGTCAATAAAATAAACATAAATAGGAAATAAATATAATGAAAAATAGATATAATAAAAAACAATAAAAATTGCATTTTTTTCTTGACTTTTAAAAAAGTAATATATATTATATTTAATAGGTATTCCACAATAGCTCAGCGGTAGAGCTATCGGCTGTTAACCGATCGGTCGTAGGTTCGAATCCTACTTGTGGAGCCATTTTTATGTCTAAAAATAATCTAATCTATATATATAATTATAAATCTATAAACCAAATTTATTGGTTATGTTAAAATTGTATCTTTTTACTCTGGTTTTTTTATTTATTTTAATAAATCTTAACGGTTAAAACAATTAATATCATTAAAAAACAAAACTAATAAAAATTATTATAATATATTTTTAAAAAATATTTTTATTTTTTTAAAGCAATAGTAATACCATCTTCCGCTGGTAATAAAATTGACAAATATTTTTCATTATCAGCTAATTTTTTATTGAATATTTCCATTGATTCTTTTGTACTTTTTCTTATTCTATATGGTAATTCTTCATTGTAAACAGCACCAGAAAGTAGTGTATTATCTGCCACTATAAGTCCACCTTTTTTTATATTTTTTTCTGCCCAATCCAAATAATCTAAATAATGATTTTTTTCAGCATCTATAAAAATCATATCAAATTCCTCATCTAAATTTTTTAAAATATCTTTCGCATCTCCTTCAAGAATAGTTATTTTATTTTCCAATTTAGCAATTTTAAAATTATTTCTAGCCTTTTCTATACTTTCTTTATCTCTTTCTATTGTGTAAATTTTTGCATCTTCATCTATTACTCTTGCCAACCATATAGCAGAATAACCATAAAAAGTCCCTATTTCTAATATTTTTTTAAATTTTCCTAACTTTATAAATATTTGCAATAACTGTCCTTCTTCCGGATTTATATTAATTTCCCTATTAACTTTTTTTGCATCCTCTCTTATTCCCCTTAAAATATTATCTTCTTTTATAAAGGTATTTCTAATATATTCTATTTTATTATTTATATATAAACTATTTCTCATAATTTTACAGTAATAAAATGCTATTAAAATGTAATTGCAAAATTGCTAAAACAACAGCTAAAATTATTGTATAATTAATAATACAAATTGCAATTGATAATTTTTTAATTATTTCCATATCTTTTATGCAATTTCTAATTAAATAAATAATTTCAAAATTTATATGATAACCTATAAAAATAAAAAATAATATACCAAAAATTACATTTATTGGTTTAAGAAATAGTATTGGAATTTGATTTTCCGGTTGTTTTAAAACTACAAGTATAGTATATATAAACCATATTATTAATGGTGCTAGAAATACTCCTTTAATTCCATTTTTCAAAAAAAATTGTTCGTTATCTTGTCTCATATACTTAAAATATATATTAAAAATATAATAAAAATTAATATACTAAAAAAATATACTGCATAATTACCATTTTTTATGTTTATTTTTCTTATTTTTTTAAAACTTAACAGACGAAAACGAATTTCATTTATTGTATAAAATATTATATTAAATAAAAAAAAGTAAATCAATATACTATATAATACATATTTAAAACCAGAACAATTAAAACATAATATATCATAATTTTGTTTTTTTGTAGTATATGCTAAGTTTATAAAGTAACAGCTAAATATTAAAATAAATAAATAGGAAATTATTATTGATATTATGTAAAACCTATAATAAAATTTTTCTTTTTCTTTTATTTGTCTTAATAAATATGTTGATTGTCTCTTAAACATAAAATATTTTTTGTACATATTAATTTATATATATTAATATTATATTTTTATTTTTAATATACAATAAAAATTTAAATACAAAACTTTTTTTAAAATTAATATATTTTAAAAATACATATATGTAAAATTTTAATATTATAAAAAAATTGAAGCTAATTTTAATATCAATAAAAATGATAAAGAATCAACAGTAGTTGTTATAAACGATCCAGAACTTACCGCGGGATCAAATTTAAGTTTATCTAAAATTATAGGGATAATACTTGCCATTAAACCACCTAAAAATAAAACAAAAATCAAAGTTACAAAAAAAATAAAAGATAATATTAAATTTTTTTGCCAAATATATACACCTATACCACCAAAAATACCTATCCCGGCCCCATTAAGTAACCCAGTAAATGCTTCTTTAAATATTATTTTTTTATTATTCCTATTTTTCAACTTTCCAGAAGCGATATTTCTAACCATAACAGTTAAAGTTTGGGTACTCGCAATTCCACCTACACCAGCAATCAAAGGCATTAAAGCAGCTAAACATACAACCCTTTCCACAGTCGAAGCAAATAAATTTATTACTCCACTTCCAATAGAAGTTGTTAATATTGTAATAACAAGCCAAGGAAAACGTTTTATTGTAGCTTTAAAAATATTTGAATCAATATCATCCTCCGTTAGATTTCCCATTAATAATAAATCTTCTTTTGCCTCTTCATCCATAATATCTATAATATCATTTAAATATAATACACCTATTAGAACACCGTTATCATTTACAACTGGGGCAGAAAAAAGATTATATTTATTAAATAATATAACTGCATCCTCTTGCTTCATATCACTTTTTAGAATTCTTAGTTCGTCAGTATTACGCATTATTTGAAACATTTTTTTACCAAAATCATTTTTCAATAATTGCCCAACAGAAACTGTTGAAACCGGTCTGTAATAATCATCAACTATTACCATTTCAGAAAGTTCACCAGTTAAACTTCTATTTTTTTGTACATACTTTATAACTTCTTCAATAGTCCAATCTTTTGGTACAGCTATATACTCATTAGAACCTAAAATACGACCGATTGTATCTTCAGGATATGATAAATATTCTTCAATTAATTCTCTTTTTGAATTTTGATTTATACCTTCAATTATTTCTTTTACAAAATCTTGTTTATGTAAATCACCCAAAATATAAACTACATCATCTACATCTAATTTTGATAATATAACTTTTAAATCATTTTTATTAATTAATAAAATTACTTCATTTCTTATATTTTCTTGCAATTCTATTAATGTTTCTGGATCTAATTGATCACCAAAAATATTTATCAATTTAATTTTTTGTTCTTTATTTAAATTGCAGATCAAATCCGCTTGATCGGCGGGATGTAAACTCGCAACTATTTTTTTAGTCTGAGTTTGTAAATTACAATCTAGTGTATTTTTTATTTTTTCCAAAAGTATGCCAGATAATCCATAATCTGTATTTTTATCCATTTTTTTAAAAAAATTTATGATTATTATTGTAATAATAAATATTATTTTTTATAAAAACAAGGAAAAATTCTAAAATTTTAATTTTTTTTAAAATAAATAACCCCGATGTATAGTATGCGGGGTATTTTTTAGAATATATAGTAAATATAATGCAAATATTTAGTAAACTATTGAATTTTTACTTGATATTTTCTAATTACATAAATTAATAATTTACAACATTAAAATTTTCCGGATTCCTTGCAATTCTCTAAATCATCCATATTACATTTATTATCTGATTCAGAACAAGCTTTCAAACGTGTAATTCCATTATCTGATAAAGCACCATGACTCATACCTTTTCCTTTATCCAAACCACCTTTATCGCCACCTAAATAATGGAAAAATTCATAACTACTATATTTCCATTCTTTTCTTCCTTCACCATGGCCACCATCACTAAAATTATATTCAAGTTTATATGAGTATCGGTATGCTGGGAATTTATAACGCCTATTCCAATCTTTAAGACCACCATTTTCATCTGTAGCTACTACAGTAGTCTTAAGTTCTCCATCATCAATACATTTAACTCTTAATTTACCATATGAAGTTGAATCAACTATATTAGACACACAGGCATTAATAACACCACCAAAATCAGCTTCAGCACTTTTACTATATCTAAGTTTTACAACACCTATTCTATAGAATCTTCCTTTTTTAGCTCCACCGTATGGATCTACTTGAGTACTTTCAGAAGATAATCCAGTACACCTTTTTTTGCAAACAGCTTGTTTTTGAATTCGCCAACCGTCAGGAGTGCACTTCATAACCATATATAATCCATTATCAACTGGATTTGGAGTACCACCATAATATGTAGCTTCTTTAACAAGGTAATCTTTATATATATTATTACAACCTATTATTCCAATCCCATTATACTCATTATATGTATTTTTTAATTCATTATTTGAAAAGAAATTTACAAAGTGAGTTTCATAAATTTGTTTTATTTCTTTCTTTTCATCTTCTGCTAAACTACAATCTTTAGTAGTTATATTTGTATAATCACCTTTCATAACTTTTCCTACTTGATCATCATTTAAGTTACTTACTTCTTTACATACAAAGCTACCAGTATCATATATATCATATGTATATATTTTTCCAGTAAATGGTTTAGTCTCTTCGGATTCACTTTCCGAACTTTCTTCGGATCCACTTTCAGATGAATTATCAGCAGCTGGTATTTTTTTATTTAGTACAATTGATGAATTATTTTCTAATTTAATAGCAGAATATTCGATTTTTTTATCTATTAAAAGATAATTATTATAATTGTAATCATAAAATAGTTCTTCTTCTGTACTTTCACCAGTTTCATCATTTATTTCAGTCAATTTTTCTCCTGTTTTTGTTTTAAGAAATTCGATCATTTTATATATATTAACTTGTCTATTATATATATTTTGTAATTTAGCATCCTTCTTTATAATCTTTTTTTCACCATCTTTTTCAACTTCTTTTGAATCATCTCTGATTATTTCATTCCCAAGTTTGGTTTCTAAATCTGTAATGGCGTTTTTTCTATTATCATTATTATTATAATAACCTTCATATTTGCTATTATATTTACCTACATCACACACATTATGGCCACTAAAATTTTCTGTTTCTCCGTTGTCTTTTGTAATTTCTGTATTGCATGTTTTATCAGTTTTAGTACCAACAAAATTTGAATCACTATCTATAGAATAAGTTGTATTAATACCAGAATATTTTTTATAATTTGTATTTTTGTCACTATTAGTTGCATTAACCTTCACGCCACCAGCTTTATTATTTACCTCCGTGTTGTTATCATGATAGCAATAACATTTATTATTATCACTAGTTAAATCAGTACCATCAGCCTCTTTCTTTGCATTCTTTTTTGATTGCTCTTCAACTTTATCTGTTATATATTCTTTTTTAATATCCGCATAATCTGGATTATTATTTATTGCTTTAATAGCTCTTTCTTTAATAATTTCTTTTTTTGTATCATCTAATAAAATAGTAAAACTATTTTTACCATCATATAATCTTTTAACAATTGCTTTTTGCCCATCTTCTTTTTTATATTTTACCATTACTTTATACGAAGAATCATAAGCACCAGTTTCTGAATAACCATCTGCTACATATTTTGTAGCATTATTATTTTTAACTTTTTTAATAAAACTATCATCTTCTAGTTTATCAAAACATATTTTAGCTGTAGAACTGTGCGTAATTGATATATACTTTTCAAGATCAAATGGTGGTATTGGACTTTCAGTATAAATATCATAATCATAAATACCACTAATACTCTTATCAGAATCACATATTTTATTCAATTTGTATTCACTATTTTTGTCATGAATAGTAAAAATATTATTTTCTTCAATTTTAATTGATTGATCATTAATATTGTCATCAGAAAAATCACCTTTAACATTTTGAATAACAACATATTTCCCAAATCCATAGTAAGTATTAGCTAAATCAAAACATTTATTTTGGTTTCTTTCTGAATCAGTACATTCCGAAACTTGTCCATTTTCAAATTTTAAGGCTTTACCTTTACAAGCCATAGGAACACAATAACCACCATCCTTTTTTAAATCTTTTAATTTTACTATATTTCCAGATCCTGATGAACTTGCTGGTCTTGGAACAGCATTCCCCGCTACCTGGCTTTCACTAAATGTAATACATTCTTTCCTATCAAGATCTCTACAAAAACTATGTGGTAAATTATTATTATCTAATTCCCCATATCTCTGTATATCATAAGACCTTAAACCATTAGATAGATTACTACTAGCTGTTATACCATTAATTGCTTTTCTATTTTTTGCCCTTTCATATGGATCTTCAAATCTATTTCTACAATCTGCTGATATTTTTGTAACAAATTTTTTTGCTTTATATGTTGCAGCATCTGATTCATCTTGTCCATAATATATTATATAATTACTAATTCTATTAAGATCTTCATTTAGAACAAAAGCTGTTCCGATTGAACCATTATTATTTAAATTTCCTTCACCATCTATCTTAGGACACTCTAAATAGGATGTAAATGTGTTCATATCCGAACCACTTCTAATTTTTACATAATTAGTAATGTTACTATTATTTTCCGCAAACCTTTCTTGAAACTCTTTAGTAACAGCAAAGCTCCAATTCTGATTATAATCATTTTCTCCACAACTTCTAACAAAACAATTTTTAGGATGTAATGGTTTTATACCTGGATCGGTTTCATCCTCAGAAGTAGAATCTTTAGTTGAATCAGCATTTGGCATAAATTTATAACCATTATCTGTTTTTCTACATTCTAATACTATATCATGGCTATAATAAGGTAAGGTTTTACCATTTATTTCACCTTTTATTTCACCTTTTATTTCACCTTTTATTTCACCTTTTATTTCACCTTTTATTTCACCTTCTTTTATATAATTATAAAAATAATCTTCATTACATCTATAATGCATTTGATATGATTTATAATGTTTTTTTCCTATATCAACTTCTTTCATACTTTCATTTTCTAATTTTGCTCTTGGATATTCAACTCCATTAAAATTATTATTAACCAAATGCATATTATTATATAAATAATGCAATTTAGACTCTTCTGCATAATGTAATATCTTTCCAGATATTTTTGTTTTATTAGGATTATCAACAACATTATAAATTATAGGTAAAAAAGTCGTACCATATTTATGATGAACAAGTTGTTCAATGTCTTCTGAATAATCCATACCAGATACAGTATTCCCTTCATTACATGTGTTTGGTATAAAATAATCACCTATATCAGTTATTCCTAAAGACCAACCAGTAACTCTTTCTCCAATTTTTACAGTTGTATTACAAATTACTTTACCATCTTTACTAGAAGTAAAATTTCCATCGGCATCTAATCCAGCACTTAAAAAACCTCCTTCATTATGAGCTCTAATACCATCATAATTTAATATTCTACCAGCAACTACATGTTCAGGTTCAAATTTATATATAGTACAAGTTTTTAAATCTTTATAATTACCGCAAACCCTACTAAATGAATCTAGCTTTTCTCTAGGATTATTATCACCATTATAGTAGCCATAAGGTATAGTTTTTGACAATGTTCTATTTAATGAAGCTATCAATGGATTACTGTAGTTTTCATCATTATAGGAATCATATTTATCTCCCTTATAATTTTTATATTGTTCATTATCATATATTCGCATTAATAACATTAAATCATACAATGTAAAATCAAAAGTTTTACAACTTTTAAAAAGAATACATCTTGTTTCTTCATAAACTTGTCCCCAACTTCCATCTTCGTAACATCTTCTTTTTGGTCTAATAATATTTCCTTCTTCATCAAGTCCACGGTTTGCAAAAGTTCTTAATCTTTCATCTTCTCTTCCATTATCTTCTCCACTTGTATCAAAAGTAGAATCGCATACACCTTCAACTTCCACATATCTTAAACCATATTTATTACTACTTTTATCTTTATCAATCAAAGAAGTTTCTAAAACTATGGTTCTAGGCCATTTAGCCCCACCAGTTACATAATCCGCCAAAGCTGAACCCTTTTCCTCTATTTTATTACCTTTTCCATCAATTATAGTAAAATTAACAAAGTCTGGTGAGATATCTAATCCTAAATTTTTAAATTTTGTATCCATCACTCCATTAACACTATTATCTAGTGTTGGTACAATAATTGTACTTGCTATATCATTATTTTCTAGATAAAAATTCTTATTTTCAATAAAAATTGTTCCTCTAGTTCCTCTTACATTTTTTATTATTTTACTATTAAAATCATTAGAAAAATTAGTATGGTATATATCCAACATTTCACAACCTCTGAAACATCTATTAAATACAGGACCCCATACACCATCACTTGTGCAAATTCTTTCAGGTTTGATTCCACTATCTTCATTCGCACCAAAATCTGCTCTTCTTTGGTCAATAGCAAATTCTTTATTTCCTTTTTCTATTTCATTTTCGAATTTTTTAGATAAATATTCAAGCTGATTCGAAAAATTACTTCCTGAAATTTCATTAAATGTTGAACCCCTATTGTAATAACCGTAATCAGTTCTGCATATACCTTGAGTTTTCTTTAAATATTTATTTATATTTATACTAGATTCGTCTTTTTGTTCTCTAAATATTTGAGTAATATTTCTACTTATAAAACTACTTGTACTAGTTTCATTTATTTTTCCACTATTATTTCTAGGTGCACCTAAATTTTCCCAAGAAGCACCACCGCTATGTTTCCAAACAAAATATCTTTTTGAAGTTTCTTTTCTGTCATAACTAGTTATATCTTTTACAAATTTATTATAAATACCTTCTTTTTCATATATATTTTCATTTGCTGGATCTATTGCCAAACAAACATTTCTTTCGCAATAGCCACCAAAATCTTTGTTATAATTTGAATTATAATAAGGATTATTTTGACTAAAATCATACATTTTTAACCAATAATTAAGTGCATTTTTATTTGCATTACTTGTATAATCAGTATTATAATTATAATTATTATAATAGTAGTTATTTCCTAAATCTTTTTTATCTATTAAACTTAAATTATAAACATCATTTACAACCATCCATTCACCTTTTTGATTACATTTTCTTACCGGGTATCTTTCTGATTTTTTTGTAAAATCTTCCTTTGATCTAAATTCATTTTTTAATATATCAACTCTATTATTTTGACCAATAATATGATTAATAAAATTAGATCTTGTTGTTACAGTACTCAATAATTCATCAGAATTATCATAATTCACATCAATTTTAATACCAATATTATTTTTTATTACCATCTCTTCATTATTATCACTTCCTCTTACTTTATAATTAAGACCAGCTGGACTATAACCAGTTAAACAATCATAAGCTACTTCTAGCAATGCATAATCTTCTGAAATAACTTTTTTCCAAGATGCAAACCCATTGGATGCACCCCTTTTATCAACTGTTGTTGCATTTTTTTCTTCATTGTTTACAAAAGTTTTGTAATCTGTCATAGGAGCAGCTTTAAATGCATCTATTTCAGAATATTTAAATACATTAGTAGAATCTGTACTTAAATCTTTTTCATCTCCAACATAACCCGATACATCGTCATAGGCTATACCATCGCAAGAATATCTTTCACAACTATTTCCAACTAGTAAATATTCGTAAATTTTATTTCCATTTATATCCTCTTGAACTGTACATATTGCCTTTGGAGCAGTGTCAAAATTATCTTCAGACCATTTCCAATAACCATTACATTCACCATTAATTGTTCTAATTCCGCCAATACAATTTTTATTGTAATAATCAGTCTCTTTAATATATTCATCTTTAAATTTAATATATTCTTCGCCTTTTTCTTTTAATATTTCATCAATATCAATTGTGCTATATTCTGTTTTTTTATCTTGTAAAAATTTTCTCATTTCTTCATCAGTGACATCGCAATAAATGCTAGAATCAAATTCAGCATGTCCTAAATTAGAAGAGAATATTACACTTTGCATAAATCCTGCAATTTTTTCATTGGTTCTCCATAAATGTTGTTGATAATCTTCAACTTTTAATAAATTTGCCTTCTCTTTTTCTTTAATTTCAGCTTCTGTAAGTCCTAAAATTAAATTATCATCAGTATATTTATTGCTACTATCATAATATCTTATAGCCGGGCATATTTGAGGAGTTACTAGATTTACACATAATCCGTATTCTCTTGGCGTCATCTCTCTTGTTGTAAAATAACCATCAGGTAATACATCATTTTTACCTTTAGTTTTACAAGCGCAGATAGTTTCCTGCTCTCCTTCCCGTGTATATATATTTCCATTAAAATTAAAACCACCTTTATAACAAGCTTTTATTTCTTCTACATTTTCAGTTGTTATATCTGTCACTTTAAGATATTTTTCACAATCCACCTCTTTTATATAATCCCATTTTAATGATCTCAGATTAAATTTTGGTTTTTCGCATTCGTGGCCCTCAACTCCTTTTTCACTTTGTTTACAATAAATATAGACTTTTTTTGCTACTAAACAATTTGGATTAGCTCTGCTTGTATTGTCTAATAAACACTTTGTTTTATAACCTCTACCTTCAATATCTTTAAATACAATTACTTGAGGTAAATTACCAGTAACAATTCCTGGATTTTGTGATTTTGCAACTTTTAATATATTTTTAATATCATTATCTGCAATACAAATTTCATTAAATCCACCATAACTTTCATTATATCTTTTTACTAAAGCTGTTTTTCTTGACATTATTTCAGATGATAAATCTCTATTAATAGTAAAATTATCACATCTTTTTCTACATTCTTCAATATTTACTGCACATTTTTTCTTACAATTCTCTATTTCTTTATTATAAATATCTTTTACAGTTACTCCTTCATCTATTATATATTCACCTTCTTCACCATTTTCTTTATCACAATCAGGTTTTATTGTACTACTTATAGTGCTTATTTTACTTTTTAAATTATTAATAAGAGCATTATCTTTTTTACCCCTTTTTGCCTCTTCTCTTTGGAGAGTATCTAGACTTGTATAATAATCAAAATATAATTGAGAACAATAACTTCTTTCAAAATTAATACCAAAGCCTTGTTTTTCACTATATGCTCTTTTAACTACACGATCTCCCACTGGTCTATTCTCAAAGCTACCATCAATTTCTATTATAGAATTTACATCATTTTCTCGCATCACATAATCTTCTTTTGCAGTTTTTGTAATGTATTCATAGTCCTTTAAATTAGAATCGTTAGGTATTAAAAACGCATTTATATATGGAGTATTATATAAAAAACTATTTTCATCTAATTTTAATATAAATTTATCTAAATATGGTATATTTCTCTCATAACAACCAACACCACTATCTACAATTTTAAAACATTCATTCTCAAGTTTTTTAACAACTCCTTTAATTCCATTAGTATATTCTGGAATATCAGTAGCACATATACCATTAGCTTCATTATTCTCTTTACTTACTAATGCTACTTCATAAATACAAACTTTTGGTGTATAACATCCTTTTTTATCAATATCATAAGTTTTATCCATAACATATTTAAATGGTGCTGTAGTTGGTATATTATTACTACTATATTCAACAATATATGGATAGCTCCTTTTATTACTAACTTCAATTTCAGATATAAAATCGTTTTTACTACTATATTTATTTTTATAATCAGAATCATTCGTACCATTCATAAAATCATAGCTAAACTTAAAAGCAGGATTAAAGAAATCTGAAATAATATCATTCATTTTTTCTACATCCCTAGCGCGACCAAATGGTTTTCTACCTATTTCATAAACATAATCAGAAAATTTATAATATTGCATTAAAACAAAAGTTGGATCAAATAATTCTGGTGTATTTCTTGGAGTTATTAAAGTATAAAACAAGAAAGGGTGAGTATATAGTGGAACTGGTACTGCTTGAGTTTCTGTATAAAATAATTCATTTCCATTTGTACTATCTTCAAAACCACGACATCTAGATAAATCTCCCAAAGGTTTTCCATACTCATCAAGTTTACAATCGTTTCTGTTTTTTAATTCATCATTACTATACTTATTACCAGTATAGGCTATTATGTTTGTTGGAACATATTGGTCGTATTCCCCATTTTTATCAGAACAGGAAATTAAATTATTACAATCTTTATATTTTTTTAAATGTTTACCATTTCTCATAGTAAAAGCATCACTAATACCATCACTATTATTTTTCCATAGTTTTTTAATAAAATTAACATCATAACTTTTTAAACATCTTAATATTTCTGGATCAAGACAATTTTCTAAATTATCTTCCCAACATTCTTCTATTTGGTTGCCATCTTTATCTAATTTATAATAAACATATTCATAATCAGCTACTTCATAATAATTAATTTCACCGGTTTTATGCTGTCTTCCTTTTTTATCAAATTTATCGGTATTTCTGTCGCCAATAAATCTTTCTAATTTACAAGCTCTTATTATATCTTTAGCAAGAACGGTATTATGATAAAATCTATTTCCATTTATATCAATATTGGATTCTAATTTGCTTCTTATATCTCTTTCTACAGTATCATATCTTGGATAATACATATATAAATAATTATTATTATCTATAATATTACCACTAATAATAAGACCACTATCTGGGATATATCTTGAATTAGAAATAGAATTAAATGGTAATTTATTTCTATCAAAATAATCCAATATATGATATCTACTACTATTCATATAATATATAAATTTACCTCTATGTAATTTAACAGTTGAATCTGTAGTTTGATATAATGCTTCAGCAACACAAGGGTGATAACATTCTTCATAATCAGGATAACTTTTATCAAATAAATGAGCAATAGCACAACCAGAAGCACCAATAGCACAACCTGCTATATAAATAGCTCCAAGAACACCATAAGTAGTACCTTTAGCTGCTATATGTCGCTGATAGTATTGTTCAGCATCAAAATAAATAAATTTAGTATCTTTAAGTTTATACAATTCAGTTTCTAGTCCTATAGCATTTGCTTTTGTCCAATAATCTTTAGATTCTTCTTCTTTACCATCTTCAAGATCAAGATCTTCTTCTAAACAAAGACCTCCATTGCATTTCTTTTCTAATTTATCTTCAAAATGCGGTGTTCCAGCAACATTAGAATTAGAATTTTCATCGACAATAGAATCTCTAAATACCAATATTTTATCATCTATTATTTTTGTTCTCAATCTATCTGATTTTTTTCCGATATTAAAAAAATTTCCAAGAATACCTTTTTTTTCATCCAATTGTGATAAATAAACTGTTTTTTCATCTTCATCTCCGTTAATTTGAACTTCTAAACATTTATCTCTAAATTCGCTTTTTTCTCTTGTACCACAATTATTTTTTGATGCATCTGTAACACTAGTAGGATATCTAGAACACACTGTTACTGAGCATTTTTTAAAATCTGGATCACCTTTTTCATTAAATCCAACTTGACATTTTTCCATACTATTATCCAAAGAAGTAGCTATTGTATTTTGTGTTATTAAACCATCTGAACCACAATATGCTTCCAATTGATTACATTTTTCACCTTTTTTTCTTTTACGCAAAGGATCACTAAAATTTGTTGTATATATATAATTAGATCTATTTAAAGGTATTGAATCAGCCATTTTTTTTCCGATAACTGCATTAACATCTTCATTATCATAATTTTCATAAAAACTGCAACCATTAGATTCTTTATCAGTTGTAGAAGGAGCAAGACTAATAGAAGTTTCTGATAACTGTTCATTTCTATGCTTAATAGCTTCATTTATATTAATAGATTTTTCTAAAGGAATAGGTTTTAGTAACCAATTATATTGGTCACTTCTTAATTTACCCCTTGAATCAACTACATTAACCAAAATCTCCCTATCATCAGGTTTCATTGTTTCAATTTCATTAATACAAGCAGCTTTTAAAAAATTCTTAACATCTGTATCCATAGTATATATGATATCATTACTCAATGAACTAATTACTCCTTTTTCATCATAATCATAATACAAACCACAATCTATTATAGTTTCAGCTAATTTATTATATTTAGATTTATAATTTTTACATTTATAAACATATTCATCTAAAAAATTTTCTTTATCACTGTTTAATAAATTTAAATTAGCTATTAATTCATTATCAAAATAATCAATTCCCAGGCCAGCATTAAAATCCAATCCAACTATTCTAGCATTATGATATAAAATATTATTATCCAAATTTTGGCAAACTCCATTATATTTTTCTATTTCTAAATCTCCAAAACTTCCTGAATAATTAGAAGAATTATATTTAAATTTCATATAATATTCAGAATCATTAAATTTATGATTTGTAGAATTATTTTTATAATAACTTTTTGAAGAATCATCGTTTTCTTCACTATACGAAAATACTGAATTTAATATAGAACCTTCGTTAGTTTTTAATAAATCATCATATACTTTTTCAGTATTATAGGAAGAAGAATAATTATTTCTACAAAGAACATAACTAGTATTAGTATTATAATTAGCAATTAAATTATTAGAATCTACAAAATTTTCTTTTGAAATTGTAATACTTAATTCGTAGCACGGAATAATATTTAAATTCAAATTATTAAAACTTTTATCAAATTTGCTACTTATTAAAAAAGCATCCTCACAATATACAGGTATATTTTCTTTTTCAAATAAGTTTAAGTCAATCTGTTTTGTCATATAAGGTTCATATATACATTTTTCAGCATCTTCTTTTTTTTTCTCTTTTTGTTTGCAATCATAGCTATTACCATTATAATCCAATGCCGTAATATCATACGATTTTTCGTCACATTTACTATTTTCTTTTTTACAATCATTATATTTTTTTAATTCTTCTTCACATTTACCTAACAAATTAATAACTTCTTGAATATTATTTTTTTTATCTTCACATTCTTTTCTTTTTTTATTAGTTCTTTCTTTTGTTTTAGTTAATTCTCTACTAATATTTAACATATTAGCATTTGCAACTCTAATTCTTTCTTCCGCCGTCATAGAAAAACAGCTTTTAAGATAACAATTACTTCTTCTTTTATTTATACCTCCTCCATAGGAATAATACCTTTCTTCTGGAGCTACTCCGCTACAATCATAATCCGTATACACCGTTTCACCAGTTGAAACTTCAGTTTCTTTTCCATTCTCATCTTTTATTTTAAATTTATTTTCTTTTTTCTTTTCAACTAATTTACAATCTTTTTTCTTATTAAGATAATTATGTTTTTTTATATCAAAATCTTTATCACGAAATTTTAATTGGGAAATTATTTTTTTATTTTTTATAGCATAATCAGTTTCAGAAACAACAGAAATATTACCATTATTATCCCAAATGTAAATATTTTCTAAATCGGAACAATATATAGGTTTTTCTTTTGGAAAATATTTCATTCCATATTGATCTTCCAACCAATAGTATTCACTACAATATTTAGCATCTTTTTTTTTACTAGTTAATATTTTATCCAATTCTTCACTAGTTAAATCAGCGCAACTTTTCAAATAACAATTTGGAGCTTTAAATTTAAATTTCTTTTTATTTTCTCCAACTTCAATACAATCTGTATCTTCTAAATTACAATCTGCTACCTCTATATATCCATTTACTAAACCATCTTTATATTTTAACTCTTTACCGTCATCAGTTAAATCTGAACAATAACCAACATCATAATCAGGGTTACCATTAGAATTACTAACTATAGATAAACATTTTTTATAACTAATATTTTGATCACCAACATACCATAAATACTCTTCTCTTACATCTTTATTATCCCCATAAAAAACAGACCTAGAAGCAATATTATTACCACCTTCATTTGTAATAGTATTATTATATAAAACATCTAAACTATCACTAGGCAATATATATTTACAGTTCGGTAAATAGCCATTACAAACTTCACCAAAATTTGCAAAATCTATATTTTTTATAAAATAGTAAACTTCTTCATTATCTTTAATATTTATCATATATTTAAAATAATACGGGCTTCGCATCACAAAATCTTCCCGGCATACTCCTTCTCCTCTATAATTTTTATCATATTCAGTTTCACATTTTTCTTTACAATCCAAATACTCTATAGTCCCCTCTTTTTCTTTTTCATTACAAAGTTTATTACAATTTTCATAATTAGTAGTTTCAATATTATATTTATTTTTATTACATTTACTAGAATTAATATCTTTTAATTTAAATCTATTACTTTTAGTTTTATCTGGATTAATAAAAAATGCATAATTTCCCAAATTTCCAAATATATTATCAATGAATTTCATATTATTCATATCATTTGAAGTATTTAATACCACATTTACATAATCACCATTTTTATATTCATTTTTTATTTTATAGTCACAAGATAATACTTCAAAATTACAATTTTGTCTTAATTCTTTTTTATCTTGATTTTTTTTCTCTTTAATTATTTTTTTTTCAAAAATATAAAATTCATTATTAGTTACGTTTGTATTACCAGTGTTGTTTACATTATTTTCTGCCTTTTTAACTATACTATAATATTTATTTAACGAATCATTTTTATATTTATTACATATATGATTTTCTGGATAACAAGATTTATCATTATTAGCATTTTCATTTTCTAAATAAGTTTCACAATCAATAATTTCAACAGTTTCAGTTTTATTTCCTTTTTTTCTTTCAAATGTTTTTTTACAAGTTTTTCCATTTTCACTAATTAATCTTTCAGAATCACATACAACATTACCAGTTGCAAGACCACAAGTTAAAAATGTTCCTTCAATTTTATCTTTATTATTATCTATTCTTAATGGTTGGAATAAATAATCTATATTGTTTTCATTATAAGGAAAATTTATATAATTAATATATTGACTATTAATAGTATTTATATCTTCAGTAGTCTTTCCATTAGTTATACTCCTCCCTTGTTTATTTTTTTCTAAAACATAATCACTTGACGCAAAAGATTCTATAACACTAATATTATTACAATTTATATATTCATTACTAAAAACTGGTGCAACAGCTAAATTGTAAAAAAAGAAGAATAAATAGATGAAACTCCTATTTACCTTCAATAAATACCTTAATAAGCACAAAAATTTATTCTCCATTTTCTTCTCGTGTTTGTTATTATTTTTAAACCTTTTGACTTATCGTCAATTATCTTTCATCAATAATATCTTTCCATTTTACTGGATTATTATTTTCATCAAAAATTATATCATTTGTTTTTGCAACCTTTGCAGAAATAAATTTTTTACCATCAACTGGATCTATTATTTCTATTGGTTCTATTTCTTTACCATTATATAATTTACCTTTTGCAGTTGTTCCCCTATTTTTTGGGTTATTTTTCGTTCCCATTTTTAAACCTCTTATTAATTAAATAATAATTATTATTACAATAATAAAATGAAATTATAAAATCAATATTTTTTTTAAAAAAAATATTGATTTATTTTATTTCATCCTTCTAATTTTTCAACGGCCGGTAAAATTCCTTTTTCCAACCACTTTAAAAATGCACCCCCGGCAGTTGATAAATATGTAAATTTATCAGCTATTTTAGCATTATTTAAAGCGGCCAAAATATCACCACCACCAGCTACTGATTTTACATTTTCTTTTTCTGTTTCTTTAGCAATAATTTTTGCCAATTCATCAGTTCCTTTATTAAATGGATTTATTTCATATATACCTATTGGGCCATTCCAAATGACAACTTTACATTTAGCTATTCTATCTTTAATAGTTGTAATAGTCTTTTCACCAACATCAACAATTACATCAACATCATTTAAATCATTTAAATCCTTTGTTGTAACTTCCTGATTTTCTGCAACTTCTTTAGCAACTACAACATCTACTGGTAAAATTACTTCACAATTATTTTTTTCTGCATTTTCTAATAATTCTAATGCATCATTTTTTAATTCATCTTCTTTTAAAGATTTTCCAACATTAACACCTTTTGCTGCTAAAAATGTATTCGCCATTCCTCCACCAACTACAATGTAATCACTTTTAGAAACTAAAGCTTTAAGTAATTCAAGTTTTGTAGAAACTTTTGAACCACCAACTATAACCATTACAGGTCTTTCTGGATTAGAAACTAAATTATTTAAATTTTCCAATTCATATTCTAAATTTATACCGGCATATGAATCTAAAAATTCTGGAATTCCAACCATAGATGCATGTTTTCTATGACATGTTGAAAAAGCATCATTTACATAAATATCAGCTAAATTAGCCAATTCTTTAGCAAAATCTTTATCATTACCTTCCTCACCAGCGTGAAATCTTAAATTTTCAAGTAATATAACTTCTCCAAAATTTGTATTTTTAACATCATTTTTAGTTTGTTCTCCAATACAATCTATTGAATAATTAAAAACAATATTAGGTAATAATTCCTTTAATCTTTCTAAAACAATTTTTAAAGAAAATTCTTCCTGGAATCCTTCACCTTTTGCTTTTCCAAGATGTGTAGCTAATACAACTTTTGCTCCATTATTTACTAAAAATTCAATAGTTGGTAAAGTAGCTTTTATTCTTGTATCATCTATGATTTTACCATTTTTGATAGAAACATTCATATCAGCTCTAAGAAAAACAGTTTTATTTTTAACATTGCAATCTTTAATTTTTTTAAACATATATAAAAACCTTTTAATAAAGTATAATAGATTATTATATTAAAATTAAAAATTTTCAAGAGTTTTTTGAATAAAATTTCCAAATTTGTTTATTATTATTGATTTTTTATATCAACCACAACTTTGTTTTTCTCCAATTTCATTTTTATTTCTAGTTTATATAAAAAAAATATTGCTACAAAATATATTGATAAATTTGTATTGCAAAAA
>CATOJU010000003.1 GCA_951800555.1 uncultured Rickettsiales bacterium
CATTAAGACAGTAATTTAGCCCTATTATTAATATATTTTAAAAATCATCTTTTTATATTGAAACATTTAATAATGTTTTAAGTGCCTGAATAGATTAGTTTACATTTATATTTTACTTAATTAGATTTTTATTATTTTATGTTAGCTTTCGTATTAGCTTTATATATTAACTTACTAATGTATTTTAAATATTTGACATTTATAAAGTATTTTATATTTTAATTTTATATTATTTAATTATGTGGAGATTATATGCCAAAAATTGAAGAAAATAGAAATGATTTTGTTAATAATGAAAAAATTTGTAGACTCTACTGTTGAAGAAAGAACAAATGAAATATCATTATTGTTTGAAATTATAGCGAATAAAGAACCTGAAAATGCAAAAAAAATTCTTGAAATACAACCTTTTATTTCTAAACAAGAGGGGCTATTGGAAATAGCATTAAATAAAAATTTAATAACAAAAGAATTATTGGATAAAATAAATGATTCAAGTATAAAAGATACTTTTTTATATAAAATTCTTGATACAAAGACTGAAGAATTCAATAGAAAAAATGAACTTTATAATGAAGAAAAAAAATAAATTAGTAGAACTATTAATAAGTATTGGGGCAACTATTTCTGAAAAAACAAACACAAATATAGAAAAGAATCTTGAAAGTATTTTGAAAGAACTTGAAAATTGCCATAGAAAAGAAAAAAAAGAGTATAAAAAAACGAAAAAAATAAACAAAAAAAAAGAAATTAATAAAGAAGAAAATAAAGAATTAAGAAAAATAAAAGAAAAAATAGAACAAATTAAAGAATATTTAAATTTTAAGGAAATAAATATTGAGGATTCGAAAAAAGCAAAAATAAGTATGGTTTAATAGATTTTCTGCATAAAAATTTTTTTTATAAAATAAATACTGCAAAATGGCAAGCTTTTAATATTTTTGAGAATTTATTGACTTTTTCAAAAAAATAATATATAATAAAATATATTATTAAGTAATAATTAGAATTAAATGGAAAGAGATATTAAAGATATTATTAAAAAATTAGTTGAATTTGAGGATTATACCAATAAAATTGAATTAGAAGTTATTGAAACAGCTAAATTATACCACGAAATATTTTTAGAAAAGTTTAAAGAACTAAATAATGAAAATAATGAATTATATGATTTGTTTCTTGATAAAGCAGTACGCTTTAATTTTAGAAAATTTTTTAATAAACTTTTTGATAATTTAGAAATAGTTTTTCAAGATGAGAAACAAGAAATAATAAATGGTATATTATGTTATTCTTGTTGTGACCGAAACCATGAGGCTTTAGTTCAACTTTTGATTGAAGAATTAGGAGCCGATATATACAAAAAAAATAAAAATATAAATTTAAGTCCTTACGATCTTGCAATTATATTCTATTCATCTACTAATAATAGATTATTAAATAATTTAATCATTTATTCAGAGCAAAACATTGAAATATCTCAAGAATCTGCAGAAGAAAATTATTATCAAGATTTATCATTATATATTTCTAATATTTTAGAAGAAAATAAAACAACAAATAATAAAAAACAATTAACTGCATTAAACGAATTAGATAATGAAGAGGATTTTGATTTTAATAAAATAGCGTGTAAATGCATTATAATTTAATATCATTTTAGTTTTTTTAGTTTTTTTTATATTTTTTACCCAAAAAATATTACTCATAGATATGAATTTATTGGGTAATTTTATTGTTTATAAAACCTAATATTTTATTAATCGATTTTAAGCAACATTAATTCTATTGTCACCAGAAAATTCATTATTTATAGCATCTAAATTATGTAATTCTTTCAATTTTAATTCTAAACTTTTAACAATTTCAACAGCTTCTAAATGGCCACCATTAATAGCCATTTTGTAGAATAAAATTGCTTCTTCTACATAGGAATTTTTTTCAAGTTCTTTAGCATAAAAAAATGCATCTTTAGGATTAGAACCTATTTCTGCTATTTTAAAAAACTTTTCTGCTTCTTTTTCATTTTTTTTTAAACCGCAGTCTCCAATTTTTAAAATTAATCCGTAATATTTCATTGCATTAGTGTTTCCTTCATTTAAAGATTTTTTAAAAAATTCCAATGCTACCATTTTATTTTGAGGAATTCCATCCCCATTATATAACATTATGGCGCATATATTCATAGCGTTTGTATTTCCTAATGATGCACAATAATTAAAGTATGAAAAAGCCTGTTTTTTATCAATAGATATATCTATACCGTTATAACATTTATATCCAAGTTGAAAGTATTTTGCTATATCTTCTATTTTATTTATATTATTATACATATCACATCCTCCTATTCTAAAATTATATAAATTTGAATTAAACATATTAATTAATAAATAAAAGTCAAGTAGTTTATTATTATATATATTAAAACTATTCAAATAATATATCTTAAAAAAACCTATTTTTTGAGATTAAAATAATAATAAAAAAAGAAAATTAAATTAATTTCATTTTTGATACTTGATTTACAAATAACTTTTAGTCAATAAATAGTAAGATTCAAAAATTTTTCTTGCAAAATAATTTTATTAAATTAATATAAATGCTACAATTTAAAATTATTATTTTTATTAAATTTTATAAAAAATTATGGCAAATACATTAACTACAAAAAAAAATATAAGAGTTACAGCTCGAAGAACTGCTATAAATAGATCTAGAAAAAGCAGAATCAAAAGTTTTCAAAGAAAAGTTGAAGAAGCTATTGCATTAAAAGATAAAGAATTAGCAAAACAAGTATTTAGACAATATGAATCAGAATTAGCTAAAGGTTCAACTAAAGGAGTATATAAAAAAAACACTATAGCTAGAAAGCTAAAAAATCTTTACAAAAAAGTAAGAAATATAGAATAAAATCAACTTCAAATTAAAAAAGTAAAAAAATGACTAAAGAATTTTTTTTCAATTTTTTAAAAAATAATAAAATTATCCTGTATATATCAACATTATTAATACTTTTTTTAATAAAAAATATAAAAACTATTGATGTTGCTAATAATAGCACAAAAAATAATGTATTAAATGAAAATTTATTTAGACAAAACTATAAAAAAGTAGTTTTAAAAGATTATTGTAAAATAATAATCTTAAAAATGTTAAAAAAAGATATAAATAACAAACTTATAGAAGATATAAAGAATGTAATTTCGAATTTAAATGATAATGTTAATTTTAATAAAATTAATTTTATTTTAATGATAGTAAAAAAAAATATTATTTCTTTAGTTATTTTTCTAATTATAGCTTTATTGAATATACGATTCAAATTTAAATGTAATTACAATTTAAACAAAATAATGATATTAAAAAATACAATAATATTATGTTGTTTTGTATCAATTTTTAAATTGGGCCTTAATTCAATGATGTTTATAATTATTCTTTCTACTTTTTATTATTGTTCGAATAATAAATTATTATTTAATAAAATTAAAAATGATATAAATTTTAATGGGGAATATTCGCCCATTTTTATAGCTTCGTAATTGTTGCTATTTAAAAACGGAATAATTAATTATAATGATATTTTACAAACTAATTAGGGCTTTAAAAATGAAAAAAACAAAAATTGTAGCAACTATTGGTCCAAAATCTGAAAGCGAAGAAGTTTTAAAGGGCTTATCTAAAATTGGAGTAAATGTTTTTAGATTGAATTTTTCTCACGGAACACACGAAGAACATGGGGAAAAAATAGATAGAATTAGAGCATTAAAATTACCTGGTGCAATTATGCTGGATACAAAAGGTCCAGAAATTAGAACTGGTGAAGTTAAAGATAAAGTATTTCTTAAAGTTGGTGATAAATTTACTATGACTATTGAAAAAGGAATTTACGAAGATACCGGAAAGATAAGTGTAAATTATCAAGAATTTTTAGAAGATGTAAGTGTTGGGGATATAATAGTATTTGATAGTGGTGTAATGTTAGCTAAAGCTATAAATAAAGCTGGTACAGATATAGATTTTGAAGTAATAGAAGGTCAAACAAATATTACTACAAAAAGACATATAAATCTTATGGGAAAACCAGTTTCTTTACCAACAGTTACTGAAAATGATTGGAAAGATATTGATTATGGTATTGAAAAAAATATTGATATGATTGCTTTATCTTTTGTTAGAAATGCACAATCCATTATAGATGTAAAAAATTATTGTGCTTCAAAAGGTAGACCAAATATTCAAATTATTTCAAAAATTGAAAATTTTGAAGCGACACAAAATTTAGAAGAAATAATTGCAGAAAGTGATGGTATTATGGTAGCAAGAGGTGATTTAGCTTGCGAAATTCCATTTTCAAAAGTTCCTGCTATGCAAAAAAAAATTGTAGCTCTTTGCGCTTTTTATAAAAAACCAGTTATAATTGCGACACAAATGTTATTGTCAATGGTTGATAATATACAACCTACAAGAGCAGAAGTTTCTGATGTAGCTAATGCTGTTTTTGAACATGTTGATGCTATTATGACATCCGACGAAACAACAAAGGGTTTTGATCCAGTAAATGTAATAAAAGTTATGGCTAAAATAGCAGAAGATACAGAAGAAGAAATTTATAGTTGCCAATGCGGAGAAGATTGTGAATGTGGTTGCAATAAAAAAGATTCTGATATAAAAGAAAATGAAAAATGTGAATGCGGATGCTGTGGAAACGCCGGAATATTCTCAATTTTACCAGATTATACAGAAGATGCAGATGCTATAGTTGTTGTAAGTAATAAAGCAGAATATACAAATAATGTTTCAACTCCAAGATTAGATTTACCAATATTTTCTTTTACTTCCAATGAAACTTTAAAAAATAATTTACATTTAGTTTGGGGTGTTAATCCTATTTTAGCAGATATAAAAGAAGATTTGGATTCTAATATTGAAATGGTTGAAAATACTTTAAAAAATGATTTTAAAGATATTAAAAAGTATATTTTAGTTTGTGATGTTAAAGGGAATTTAACAATTCAAATTAGAGAAATAAAATAAAATGTTAAAAGTCAAATTATACAAACATAAATTATTGTTTATGTTTGTATTTTTTTTACAATCTTGTTTTAAAGTAACAACTTATCACCAAACTAAAAAATTATACTACAATCAGGATAGTATTGATATTGTAAAAAAATTAGGATCCCCAACAGAAAAGAAAATAATTGATATAAATAAAGAAATTTATGTCTATTATGTTTATTCTAGTATATTTGATTTGGTCCTAAATATTGAAAAATTCCCGTATATTGGATTTTATCCATTAAATAGGACTGGTAAAGAATTTTGGATTATTTTAAATAATGAAAAATTAAAATCTAGCGGTTATGCTAAGGATTTTGGAAAAATATTCTAGTTTGTAATTTTAATTATAATTAATTTTTATAATAAATTTGGTAAAAAATGAAATTAAAAAAAATACAAAAATATGCTGATAAAAATGGTATAAAATTGCCTATAATTATTTTCAAGAATGGAACTGATTATTATGCCGAAGATTTTATTTATGTCACATCTAATTTGGAAATATTAAAAAATTTAATAAATATGTACTCAAAAAAATAATTGATTAATATTTTCCACTTAAAAAATATAAAATTACAATTTCATAGAATTTTTTATATAGGGGGACTATTATTATAGAATAATAGTCCTTTCAACATTTTCTTTAAAATCAAGATCTTTTTTTGTAAACACAAATATAAAACCAAAAACTATAGCTGTACCAATTAAAGATGAACCACCATAACTTAAAAATGGAATAGTCATACCTTTTGTTGGCAATAAATTTAGAGAAACGCATATATTTATAGATGTTTGCACTAAAAATAACAAACCAAGCCCAACTAAAGCTAGAAATTTAAAAAAATCATTGCTAGAAATTGCTTTTAATAAAATTCTTATTGTTAGATAAAAATATAATGATATTATACAAAAAACAAATAAAAACCCAAATTCTTCTGTTATGGCAGGAAAAATAAAATCTGTATGAACATCTGGAATGAAATTTTTAACTTCACCTTCCATAAATCCCTTTCCTAAAAACCCACTATTATTGTAGGCGCTTATAGATCTTTTAACTTGATAATTCGCCTTTTCTGGTTCTTGAATGCTTGCAATAAAAGAATTAATTCTATTTGAAACATGTGGTAATGATATATATGAAGTTATTGATAAAAAACTAAAAAATAAAAATAAATATAAACAATATTTTAAATTAATAATGTTTAATAAAAATATTTGGGTAAAGAATACTAAACTTAATAATATTAATGTTCCTATATCCGGTTGTTTATATATAAAATATAAACAAATTATATATAAAATTAAATTTATTATTAAATAATTTTTTATTTTTGTGGTTTGAAATCGTTCAAGCAACCACGCACTTATTAATATAAAAGATGGTTTAATTAATTCCGTAGGTTGAATTGAAAGCCCGTAAATTCTTAACCACCTTCTTGAACCCTTTGTTTGAAAGCCAACAAAATGAACGGCTATTAAAAGAATTAAGCTTAAAATAAATAATAAAAATATATTTTTTTTTGCTACTTTTTCACTAAAAAATGAAATTGATATAGTGATAAAAATACATAATATACTATAAAATACTTGACTTTTAAAAAAATGATAATTGTTAATATTTAATCTATTAGCTACAGAAACACTTGAACTAAAGATAAAAATACAACTAAATACTATAAATAAAAAAAATATAGATAATATTTTTTTATCAATTGCTAACCATAATTTTTTAAAAATATTTAATTTTTCTCTATTAAACAAAATATCTTGTAATTTATTGCTGTTTATAAAATAAATAATTTTTTTAAAAATTCAACTATTAGGGTTTATTTAGACAGATATACTTTTATTTATTACATCTATGACAGTATATATAATAAATTATCAAGGAAAAATATAATTAATATATCTTCTATCAATCAGTCTAATTTTAAAGCAGCTAAAAACGCACTCTGCGGAATTTCAACATTTCCAATTACTTTCATTCTCTTTTTACCCGCTTTTTGCTTTTCAAGCAATTTTCTTTTTCTAGTAATATCACCACCATAACACTTTGCCAAAACATCTTTTCTATATGGATTTATAGTTTCTCTTGCCACAATTCTACCACTAATACTTGCTTGAATTGCAATTTTAAACATTTGCCTAGGAATCAAATCTTTTAATTTTTCGCAAAGTACTCTACCTCTTGATTCTGCCCTTGATTTATGTAACATTATAGCTAAAGCATCAACTGGTTCTCCATTCACTAAAATTGACATTTTAGTTAAATCACTTTCTTGATAATCTGTAATTTCCCAATCAAAACTTGCATAACCCTTTGAATATGATTTTAATTTATCATAAAAATCATAAACAATTTCATTTAATGGCAATTTAAAAACTAACATAGCTCTTGTACCTACATAGGTTAGTTGCTCCTGAATTCCTCTTCTATCAATACATAGTTTTAAAATATCACCTAAATAATCATCAGGAGTCATAATAGTTGCTCTAACCCAAGGTTCAAGTATTTTTTTAATATATGTCGGTTCTGGTAAATCACTTGGATTATGAATTTCTAAATAATCTTTTCCTTCATCGAATTTGAAATTTTTTGTAGTATTTGTATAAACTCTATAAATAACAGATGGTGAAGTAGTAATTAAATCTAGATTAAACTCCCTTTCTAATCTCTCTTGAATTATTTCCAAATGTAAAAGTCCTAAAAATCCGCATCTAAAACCGAAACCCAAAGCCGAAGAAGTTTCTGGACTAAATTCAAAACTTGCATCATTCAAATGCAATTTCGCTAAAGATTCTTTAAAAATATCATAATCACCAGAATCAACTGGATAAATTCCACAAAATACAACTGGCATATTCGGTTTAAAACCTTGTAAAGGTTGACTATAAATGTCATTAGAAAGAACTATAGTATCTCCGACTTTACAATCTGCTACTTGTTTTATTTGCCCTGTAAAATAACCTACTTCTCCCGCTGATAATTCTGTTACATTAACTTTTTTTGGTGTAAAAATACCTAAATTTTCCATTTGATATACAGCGCCATTTGACATCATTTTAATTTTTTCATTTTTTTTAAAAATACCATCAATTACCCTAATTAAAACAACTACACCTAAATATGGATCATACCAACTATCAATCAACATTGCTTTTGGTGGTTTTTCAATATTCCCAGCAGGTGCTGGCAATCTTTTTACCACTGCTTCTAGTAAATCTTTTACACCTTCTCCTGTTTTTGCGCTTACAAGTAAAGTATCACTAGTATCTATACCTATAATTTCTTCAATTTGTTCTTTTGTTTTTTCTATATCAGCCGATGGTAAATCAATTTTATTTAAAACAGGAACTATCTCGTGATTATTTTCTATAGCATGATAGGCATTTGCTAAAGTTTGGGCTTCTACACCCTGTGTTGCATCTACAAGTAATAATGAACCTTCACAGGCAGCAAGACATCTATTAACTTCGTAGGTAAAATCTACATGCCCCGGTGTATCCATTAAATTTAAAACATAATTATTACCATCATCTGCTTTATAATCCAACCTTACTGTTTGTGCTTTAATTGTTATTCCTTTTTCTTTTTCTAATTCCATTGAATCAAGTATTCTATCCTCTTTTTCTCTTTCAGTTACTCCACCACAATATTCAATAATTCTGTCAGCTAATGTTGATTTTCCGTGGTCTATATGTGCTATTATGGAAAAATTTCTTATATTCTCTAATGATACCATAAAAAATTCTTTTAAAAGTTATATTTTTTTCATAAATATATTTGTTATTTTTTTATTTTCAAATATTTTTTGTTATTCCTCAATTTTCTATATATTCCACAAATTAATACCAATCCAGATGTGGGAAAAATTAATTTTTCTAGTCATTATAATTTTTATTTATTATTTTTCTTAATCTTTAAAATTCTTATACCAAATACTTTTACCCTATAAAAATTAGTATTTTCTTTAATTTCAAAAAATATTGACGTAAATTTATAAAGAATTTTATAAAACAAAAATTGTTTATAGGTTCTTTTTTGTATTATTTTAATAATATTTTTTACATTATTGAAATTATTATATTTACAAGTAAATCCTTCATTTTTAATTCTAATTAAAAAAGCTCTCATATTATTATAATATTTTTCTTTTAAAGAATCATCTATTTGATTAAAAAATCCATATATTGATAAAAAAGCATTAACTGAAAAAGCTTCAAGTATTTCATTATTATAATTTTGTTGACTTTTTAAAAAATCCAATGACCTATCTAGCATTGTTATCATATTAAATAATTTTTCATCTTTTCTTCTGGTAGACGAATCTTGCCCTTCTTCTACTCTCCAATTATACAAATTTTCTTTTATAATAGAAATTTTATTTGAACAATAATAACATTGTGTTGACCAATAATTATCTTGATAGTAACTTCCTTTTTCTGCTGACATTATTATATTATTTTCTTTCAACATTGATTTTTTATATAATCCGCACCAAACACTAGCGTGAAATAATGAAATTCTAGCATCTTTTGTATACTCAAAAGTATCTTTTAAGCTATAAAAATAATTAATTTCATATTTTCTATTTTTATTATCTACAGATGAAATATTAAAATAACACTTTACCAAATCAGCTTCTGTTTCTTTTGCTTTATTATATAACTTTTCAAACATAGTAGGTTCACACCAATCATCTGTTTCAACTATACCTATATATTCACCTGTAGCTGCCGCTAAACCTGCATTCACTGCGGAGCCGTAGCCGCCATTTTCTTTATGAATTGGTTTTATTCTTTCATCTTTACTTGCATATTCATCAATTATTTTTCCACAATTATCTGGACTACCATCATCTACCGGAATAATTTCTATATCAGATAAAGTTTGATTTATTACGCTTTCTAAACATTTTATAAAATATTTTTCAACATTGTATGTTGGCATTATTATTGATACTTTAGCCATTTTTTATACCTCCATTTAATATTTTTTCCCATTCAAAAGCACTTTTAATGCTATCTTCAAGTGTTTTTTTAGGTTCCCAATTTAAAATTTCTTTCGCTTTTGCATTATCAGCGATAAGTTTTGCTGGATCGCCTTTTCGCCTATCCATTATTTTTAATAAAATTTCTTTTCCTGTAATTTTTTTACAAAGATCAAATACTTCTTTAACTGTATTACCTTCATTAGTACCTAGATTAAAAAAATCTGTTCTTCCATTATTTTTTAAATATTCAAGTGCCAATATATGAGCCCCAGTTAAATCTTCAACATTGATATAATCTCTAACACAAGTACCATCTTTTGTGTTGTAATCTGTACCATACATTTCAAATATTTTTCCATTACCAAAAGTAGATTTTAAAATATTAGGAATTAAATGCGTTTCTGGATCATGCCATTCTCCAATTCTATATTTACTATCTGCTCCCGCAACATTAAAATAACGAAGTCGAACTGATTTTAAATTATAGGCTCTATCGTAGTCATCCATTATTTTTTCAATAGTCAATTTAGTTTTTCCATAAGGATTTATTGGATTTTGTGGATGATTTTCGTCAATAGGAATTTTTATTGGCTCTCCATAGGTAGCAGCCGTTGATGAAAAAACAATTCTATTAACATTAAATTTTTTCATTACATCAAGTAAATTTAAAGTCCCGACTACATTATTTCTATAATATATATTAGGGTTAATCATTGATTCGGCAACTTGAGATAATGCTGCAAAATGAATAACGGCATCAATATTATTATTTTTAAATAAATTTTCCAACTCATCTAAATTTAACAAGTCCCTTTTTACAAAATCAAAATTGTCCTTGCCTAATTTTTTTAATATATCTATAATTTGAATATGCCCTTTTGATAGGTTATCAAAAACTAAAACTTTATAATTTTTTTCTAGCAATTTCAAAACACAATGACTGCCTATATATCCTGCTCCACCAGTAACTAAAATCATTAATTAATGTCCTCTGAATTGTTAATATTACTTAATTCCTTTTCTTTTTCTGTTGCAGTAGTCCTATCCCATTCTATATTTCTTTTTATAATTTTAGCAGGATTACCAGCAATAATTATATTTTCCTCATTAAAATTTTTTGTAACGACACTTCTAGCTCCAACAATTGAATTATTAGATATTTTTGCATTTTTGCATAAATAAGCACCAAAACCAATCCAAACATGATTCCCTATAACGACTTTTGATGGTTTATTTAATATTTGTTTTGTTGTTTTGTCCATAATTGCGTGTCCATCTGTTGTCCAAATTATTATACAACCAGATAACATACAATCATTACCTATAGACAAAGAAGCACACTCTTCATGTAAAAATATATCATTATAATGACAAGTAGTTTCATATCCAATATTTAAAATCTGTTTATCGCCACAGCAAAAAGATGCGTGAAGATCACATAAATTACAATTTTCTTTAATATCCACTATATTATCTGATGATTTTATAGAAAAAGAACAATTAGTGAATTTAGTTTTCTTTAGCGTAACTTTATTATTATTGCCTTCAATTTTTATTAAGCATTTACCTATAAATTCATTTCCTTTTAATATAATAGTGTTATTATTACCATTAATTTCTATATTTAATCCATTTATAATTCCTTCAAGATTTGAATCATTATAAATAATAGTATTATTGTTACCGATAATATTGTAACATTCTATATTGGCTTGAGTTTCTATAATTTTTTTTCTAAACTTGAATCTTATACCTAAAAATTTTACAATAATATGACTATTAGTCTCGTATCTAGATTTACAAAAAAAATTCTTTAATAACAACTTTAAATTAATCATTTTTATATTTCCTTAAATTATTAAAAACTTCAAAAGCTCTTGCAACAGCTTTATCTATATCATAATATTTATAATCGCCCAATCTACCTAAAAAATAAACATTGTTTAATTTCTTTGCTCTATCTAAATATTTATTATAAAGAATAGTATTTTTTTCTCTTATTATAGGATAGTATCTTTTATTAATACCATTTTTATAGGGCTCCGGATATTCATAGGAAATTATAGTTTTATTATTTGTATTTTTCTGATTTAGAAAATATTTATATTCTCCAATTCTAGTCCATTCATAATTATTTGGATAATTTATAACAGAATTTGATTGAAAATAATCCATATCTAACTTTACAAATTCAAAATGTTCACTTCTATACGGTAATTCACCAAATTCATAATTAAAATAGTCGTCGATAGAACCAGTATAAAATAATCTATCATAACTAATCTGATCTTTAATATCTTTATATTCAGTATTTAACTGAATAGTAATTAATTTATTATCTAACATTTTATTAAAAATTTCAGTATAGCCATTTAATGGAATTCCTTGATATTTATTTTGAAAATATCTATCATCCCTACTTATATAAACAGGCACTCTATTAGATACTGAAAGATCAAGCTCTTCTGGTTTTAATCCCCATTGTTTTAATGTATAATTTAAAAATACTTTTTCATATATATAATCCGATAAAAATTTTAAATCTTTATCATTTTGTTTTATTAATTCTAATATAGGAACTTTTACATTAAAACCAAAGCTATTAATTAATTTTTCCTCTAATCTAATTGCCATAGTTTTAGGAAATACTTTTTCTATTGAATTAAGATTAAACGGAATAGGTATTTCTTGCCCGTCAATTAGTCCTTTGACTTTATGTTGATATGGATACCATTTAGTATATTGTGAAATAAAAGTCCATACTTCTTTAATATCTGTATGAAAGATATGCGTTCCATATTTGTGAACATATATATTTGTATCTTTATCTATATAATCAAAACAATTTCCACCAATATGTTCTCTTCTATCTATAATTAAAACTTCTTCGTTTAATTCATTAACTATTTTATTTGCAATTGTAGCTCCTGATATACCAGCGCCAACTACAATATTTTTAAAATGTTTTTTAATATTTACTTGACTCATATTAATCTTTATTTGTTTTTAAATTAAATTTTAACAAGGCTGCTCTACTAGATTTGAAATTATTAGTAGTAAACTGAATCCCGAATAACTGAATATGTATACCAACTTTTGATAAATTAAAGGTAAAAATAAATCTTCTAATTGGCTTTAAAACAAATAAACCTATAAAAAACCAAAATTTAGATTTAAATCTTTTAAATATTTTTTTTTCTTTTTTAGTTAATAATTTTGAATTTAAGATTATATTATGATCCCATTTATTAAAAATAATATGATTTTTATAGGCACATTTTAATAAATATTTAATTTTAACTCTATTAATATTAAACTCTGTATAGTCTTTAAATTCACAATAATATAAATATTCTAATATTTTATTATATCTATCTATATCAATAGTTGGTTTTATTTTATTATTTATAAATAATTCAATTTCTTCAAAAACATCGTAAATATCATTATAATTATCTCTTTTATTAATTGTCGAATTTGGATTGTCTAGCCTATAATTATAAAATGGTTTATCTAAATAATAGATAGTATTTGCTAATAATAAAGTTTCCCATTTCCAATTATTATCGGCATATACTCCTTTATTTTTTTCAAACATTGTTATGTTATTTTTTTTTATAAAGTCCAATCTATAAATTGCGGTCCATATACAAGGGCGACAGGTTAATAGTTGTGGATCGTCATATATATTAAATAAATTTTGTTTTAATTTTATTTTTGCCAATGAACTATTTATTGTTTTTTCTATATCTTTAATAATTTCACAATAATTTGATTTAATAATATCTATTTTATTATTTTCTATTGTAATATTATATAATGTTTCATACATATCTAATTCAATAAAATCGTCACTTTCAACTATCCCCATATATTCACCATTAGCAATTTCTAGTCCTTTATTTATAGCCACTCCATAACCAGAATTTTGCTGGTGTATAACTTTTATTCTTTTGTCTTTTTTTGCATATTCATCACATATTTTAGGGCAATTGTCGGGTGATCCATCATCTATTAGTATTATTTCAATATCTTTTAATGTTTGATTTATTATAGAATTTAAGCACTGTTTTAAGTATTTTTCTACTTTATATATTGGAACTATTATGGATACTTTTGGTTGATCGGGCATATTATTTTTCTCCCTTAATAACAATTAATGTATTAATTATAAAAATATTAAATTGTTTATATATTAATAATATTAGATTATTAAAATTATTAATAATGAATGATATTTCAAGTTTTGAATATTTTTGTTCCATAACTTTCTCATACTATTGTTAAATTCTTATATTTAATATTTTTTATGAAGTATAATTTGATATATATTATATTTTATTAAAAGTCAATTATTTTTTTATAAAATTATAAAATTTATTCAATATTAATTAATTTTTTATGCTTTTTATTTTACTAATCCAATAATTAAGAGTAAAAAATTAGACAATATCCGATTTACTATTTATTATTGAAATTTAAATTAAATATTTTATAATAATACTATTAATAGTATCAATTTATAAATGATAATCAACAAAAAAAAAGTACTAGAATTTGGCAAAGAATCTATAAATACAGAAATAAAAGGTATTCAAACACTTTTAGATTCAATAGATGATGATTTTATAAAAGTTATAGATTGGATTTTAGGGATTAAAGGAAGAGTATTTTTAAGCGCAGTAGGAAAACCAAGTTATATAGCCCATAAAGTTGCAGCAACTTTCGCATCAACAGGTACTCCAGCTTTTTTTATACATCCGGATGAAGCTAGCCACGGAGATTTAGGTATGATTACAAAAGATGATTTAGTTATTTTATTATCAAATTCCGGTGGTTCAGCAGAACTTAATGATATAATTGCATATTGTAAAAGATTTAATATAAAATTAATAGGAATTACAAGAAAATTAGATTCTTTTTTAGCAAAATCTGCAGATTTACCTATAGTTTTACAAAATATGCCACAAACAAACCCAGTAAATTCACCAACTACTGATATTATAATGTTTTTAGCTTATCTTGATGCTATATCTACTGTTCTTATAGAACTTAAGGGATTTAATAATGAAAAATTTAAAATTTTTCATCCTGGTGGAAAATTGGGAGCATCTTTAATAAAAATCAAAGATATTATGAGAATTGGAAATTCAATACCAATTACAAGTATTAATAGTACAACAGAGGAAGCTTTAAATGAAATGAATATAAAAGGTATTGGGACAGTTTGTATTGTAGATGAAAATAAAAGACTTATAGGCTTAATTTCGGACGGAGATGTTAGAAGAAAAACTCTTGAATTTGGAGATATTACTACTAAATCAATATCTAATATAATGACAAAATCACCAAAATTGATAAATGAAAATAGTTTAGCGGTTGAGGCGGTAAATATTATGGCAGAAAAAGAAAAATATATACAAGTATTACCGGTAATTAATGATGAAAATATAATTGTTGGTATAATTCATATTCAAGACTTGTTTAAATCAAGAATAATATAGGGGGATTTATGTTTAAATTTTTAAGTTCAGTAAAAAAAGAAGATGAAGAATTAATTAAGTCATCAACAAAAATTAAAGTTGGGCTTGCTTCTATTTTTAGTGGGAAAAAACTTGATAGTGAAACAATCGAAGAGTTGGAAGATTTGTTAATATCAAGCGATATAAGTATAAATATAGTCAATAATATTATTGATTTCTTAAGAAAAAATAGGTTTGGTAAAGAAGTAACTATTGATGATATTAAAGAAATTATTTTTAAAAAATTAAAACAAATTTTTAATGAAGTTCAAGATAACAATATAACATTTGATAAAAAACCATATGTTTTAATGTTTATTGGTGTAAACGGTTGTGGAAAAACAACTACTATAGGTAAACTAGCTAATGAATTAAAAAAAGAAAATAAAAAAATACTTCTTGCTGCTTGTGATACTTTCAGGGCAGGTGCTACAGAGCAATTAGAAGTATGGAAAAATAGAGCTAATGTTGATTTAGTAAAAGCAGAAAAAGAAAATGGTGATCCTGCATCTGTAGCTTTTAAGGCTTTTAAAAAAGCAAAAGAAGAAAATTATGATATACTTATAATTGATACTGCTGGACGACTACAAAGTAATACGAATTTAATGGCGGAATTATCTAAAATAGAAAATGTTTTAAAAAAAATTGATGAAAATGTTAATTCTTTTAAGAAAAATATTTTAGTTCTTGATGCTGCTACAGGACAAAATTCTTTAAAACAATTTGAAATTTTTAATAAATCTGTACATATTGATGGGATTGTGATGAATAAAATGGATGGGACATCAAAAGGTGGTATTTTAGTTTCTATAGTGGAAAAATTTAAAAAACCTGTATATTTATTAGGTGTTGGGGAAAAAATTGATGATCTTAAAAATTTTGATGCTGATGAATTTTTGGGAAATTTATTGAGTTTGTAGGAGTATTTTATTTAATATTATAATGTTTATAGTTTTTTATTTATATATTAGGTTTTTGTATAAAAACTAATCTCAACTTAGCTTTTTTTAATAGAAGTCACACTAAAAACATAATTTAAATTGCAAGATGATAGTAAAAATCTATTATATAAAAAATATAATAGAAACTTAATATATATGTATTAAAGATGTATATATCAAAATTCCTATTAAGATAAACAAAACAAAATGTAGAATAATAAATAAAAAAGTTTAATTTTCAAGATAGTGCAATTTTATAATTAAATTAATGTATATACACGTATTACAAAAATTATTTTTATAAAAATCTTTAGTTAACAATTAATCTTTTTTTTCATCTAATTTTTTTTGTTCTTCTTCCATTTTCTTAAATTTCTCAATCTTTTTATTAACTTTTTCCATTTTTTCTTCTATTATTTCTTTATCACTCTTTTTGTTTGCATCAGGGTCATTTTTCTTTATTGAATTTATTATACTATCATATTCTTCACCACCATCAATTATATTAGATCCATCTTTATTGTATATAACGTAATTACTATTTTCATTTTTAATTAAATATTCCACCTCACCAATATTAAGTATACAACTACCATCTTCTTTTACAGTTATATCGTCATCTATTTTAATATCACCATCTTTATTCCTATAAATTTCACTTTCATTACCATCTTTATCGTATAATGAATATTTAATTTCATCCCCATTTCCATTTCTATATACTTCAGTTCCATCTTTCAACGACATTTTAATTAGATTGCCATCTTTATCAGTTGCTACATAATAACCTTGATTTCTAAGCGCTGCTTTTTCTTTTTTAGCGGCACTTTTATTTATTCCTAATAAAAAGTCTTTTGCTTTATTTTTATATTTTAAAGATCCTTCAGTAACCCAATTATTAAATCTTGCAGGTAAATTCCATTTACTATTCTGTTTCCAGAAACGTTTATGCTCACCCCTAAAGAAACCTATTGCATCAAACATAGACTCTCTTCCAAATGAATCATTAAATTCTGCAAAATCTTTTTCCATAACTTCTTTTCTATTCTTTTCCTTTTTCTCTCTAACAGAATTATGATACTTTTCTCTTCTTTTCTTGAAATCTTCCCATTTTTCACCTATTGATCTGTTTTCATTCAAATCGTCTCGTGCTTTATCGTCAATTCTTTCCTGCATTGCATCAATACGCGCTTCTCCACCAGCTTTATAAACATTGTAAGCCTTTTTACCAAGATCTTTTAAATTTTCTGCGGGACTTTTACCTATATCAATAAAAGATCTAGTCCATTTTAAAGCGTCCGAATTCTTTTGCATTTCAGCAAGGCCCATATTTTTAGTGAAATCTGCTAAACTACCAAATTTACTAGAACCATCTTGATTTTTACCTGCAAAATCACCCATAGTTGAATTACCGCCTAAACCACTCGCAGTAGCATCATCTATAGACAAAGTTGACCCTAAAATATCGGTAATCATCTTTGTTATTTCTTCAAATAATATTAACAATACTAAACATATAAGTATATTTGACATATAATACTTGAAAAAGCTAGTATTACCATTTGGCATATTTTCTTTTTCCATATAAATAATACAGTTAAACATACTAACTATAATTTTTCTAATAAAATGTCTTCCTCCACAATTTCCATTCCACGTAGTCTCGCATATATGATCTCCAAGTCTTCCAAAACAAACCTTAAATGAAAGTAATTTTTTTATAAAATCGTTTATGATAAACGTCATAAAATAAAAAGCAGTAAAAAATGCAATTATTTCTAGACACTTTTGTAAAACGAATTTCATCCAATTCTTAAACAAATATTGTGTTTGTTCAAAAAAATTAAATAATAAAAATAAAGGAGCTAAAGGTAATACAAGAGTCATTTGTATTAAAGTAAAAAAGAAAGGAATGATTGTTTTAAATAATTTAAATAAATACATTATTATAATAATTAATACACCAAAACCAATAGGTATACCTGCGAAAAAATCTTTTTTAAAATTATAAAATAACGAAAATATTTTTAACATTACAACATCTGTTTTAAATAATGCTAAAACTTCATCAATTACTTTAAAATTTCTTGATAAAGATAAAACTTCATTTGCCCTAGCTAGACCGCCACTAAGTGCTATAAAATTATCGTTACTCATAAAACTACTAAAGAAAACACCAGATAAAATATCAACTATACCTATAACACCATTAATTGTAAAATTTAATACAATTTTATTAAAAAATTGAAAGCCCGAAGGAGATATTATAATAACAACCATTACCATTTTGGCTAAATCAATCATTAAATCAGACATTTTAATTGGTGTTTTATCTCTATTATTCTTTTTAAACCCAAATATTACCCTAAAACCAAATATAACAACATAAAGAGTCATAGCGGCACGAGCAAATTTTGCAAAACCAGTATTTAATAAATTATTAAATATTCTAGCAATCATACCGTCGGCTCTATCGTCTTCTTCGCCTGGAAGCGGTGTTCCTAAAAGATAAAATTCTATTTCTTTAAGTTTACTTGCTATTGTTCCTGTATCATCAAAACTTATACCAGATATAATTTCTATATTATAAAAACCATCATTATCACTGTAATATTTATCAGCAATAAGCATTTTTATTCTTTCACCATATTCATATTTAATATCATCGTTTTCAGAAAAATGTTTATATAATGTTTTCGGCCCATATTGAAAATATGCTCTATTTTTTCTAACAATATCACCTTTTAAATCTTTATCAATAAAATAACAAGCTTTATCGAACATAGATATTGAATTAGCTATAACTTCAGCAGGATTTTTTACTTTACCATTGCTATATAATAATTTTTCGTGTAAATCTATATCATATATAACTTGATTTCCTTCAATTGTCAAAATTTTACTACTTTCAGTTCCAACTTCAGAACTAACACCATAACTTTCTAATGTAAAATAATCTTTCTTAAAATCGGCCAAAAGATACTCTTTTTCTACAAAATTTATTTTTTGAGATTCTGCATTATCTTTATAATCAATTGTTGCTTCATTATTTTCCATTATTTCAATATCTTTATTTATTTTTTGAATTATTTGGTTAAGTTTATCTTTTATAATAATACTTAAAGCTACTACATTATTTCTAATAGTTTCTTTAACTTCTTCTCCATTATCCATTATATATTGAAGTACTTTTAAATCTTCATTGTATTTTATCGCACAACATGTTTTTAATTGTTCAGTTGGACATCTATCTGTTGTGTTACTAAGTTTTATATTGCAGGGACATTCTTTTATTATTTCTCCATTACTATCTTTTACATCATTTCCATTTGCGTCCTTTCTTGTAGGAATTTCACATTTAAATTCTGGATCTGATTCCAATATTCTTTCTAAATCAGCATTAAATTTTTCTTTTTCCATTGTTGAAGAAAGTCCTGCGTTAACTATTAACTCATTTTCTATTTGTTTAATATCATATTTATAGTCTTCATTCATTTTATTAATAAAATTATTTATTTCAGTTAATAATTGACGAAACATATTTAAAGGTACATAGACTGTTGAATCTTCAGCATTAATATTTTTATCAGAAATTTGTTCAGATTCTTTATTATAGTTATCCATAAGATTTTCTTGTGATTTATTCTTAAATACACTTTCATAATTATCTTTTAAATCTATTATATAATCTTCTGCTATTTTTTTATATTCTAATAATTTATAATATTCAGCACCTCTAGTATAACCACCTTCTTCTTGTGTAAATAATGTTCTTAAAGAACCATCGATTTTATTTAATCTTAATTTTTGAGAATTTTTATCTCCTTGTTTAGCTGGTTCATAATATTTTGTAATAACATATTTATCATTATTATTAATATTTTTACCAAACCAATAACTTTTTGCACACATCATTTTTGATGCTATAAGATGATGATATGCAGTAGGTTGACTTCTTCCCGTAGTACCAAACATACCTAAATAAAGACCAGCACCTCTAGTAACCCAACAATTTTTTTGCCTTTCAGGTGCCTCTGGAACACCAATAACTTTGATTTCATTTTTATCAATTTTATTAACTATAAAATCATTGTAATAATTTTTAATATAGTAAAATTCATTTTCTTCTTCTTTACTGCTATATCTTGTATCTTCAGGTAATTTAGCCTTTTCTAACATACATATAAAACTTTCATTTGGATTTTTAAAAATACTTTTCTTGGAAAAATCACTATTTGGATTGATGTTAGAGCCTGTTCGCCAAGGGAGCCATTTCCCACTAATATTGATAATTATAGGATCATTATTTAAAGTTAATTTTAAATCAGTTAACCTTATTTTTTCAGTAACTTCCTCATATTTAGGGTTTTGTTTTAATGTAAAATCATCTTCTGATTGAGCTGTAGCACGAACAATTTTTGAGCTTGAACCAAATTCATCAGCTTCAACACAAGTCCCATCCATTTCGTTTACATAGACAGCGCTTATTGATATAAATGTAATAACTAAAAATAACAAAATTAAGACAACTACAAATGATGCAATAATAATAAGTTTACCACCAACTTTTACAAGAAACTTTTTAATCCCTACCTTAACTTTGGCACCTGTAGTTAGTTTTTTATTAACTTCATTAATTTTTTCTAATTTTTCTCCTGTCATATCAAAAAATAAATGGTACCCATGGCCGGACTTGAACCGGCAAGGGCAGAAGCCCCACAGATTTTAAGTCTGTTATGTCTACCATTCCATCACATGGGCAATTATAATTAATAATAATATAATTATAACTTTTTTAAAAGTCAATACTTAAACTAGAATCTTCTATATTTTTTTATTTTTTAGATTCCATAAAATACATAAACACCAATAATATTAAATAAATAATAAAGATTAATAAAAAACTATTTTATAATATCATTTGTTCTTTGGATAAAATTTTTATGTAGAATGTCTAAATATAAATTAATAATAAAAAAGAATTATTATAAAAAATGTTAAAGATGTAGATAATTATATATTAATAAATTTATTAAAATATTTTTTAAAAAATGTCTGTTTTTTATTAATTAACCCCAACCCAACTTTTTACATTAACCCCATTTTTATTTTTAGCTGATAAGTCAATATACTACTGAATACATTAACAAAATAATTATATACATTCTTTATTCTAGTAATAGTAATATTAATTAATCTTTTTATTTCTCCTATAACTGTTTCTATTAAATTTCTTTTTTTGAAAAGTTTTTTATTTTCTTCTGATAAAGTATCATATAATTTATTCTTCATATTCTTTCTAGATTTAGTTATTAGTTCTACATTATAATTATCTTTTAATTTGTTCTTTAATTCTTCTTTGCATATATAACCTTTATCTCCAAATAGTTTACTTTCTTTTTTTTCTTTATTATACTTTGTATTAAATCTTCTATTACTCTATTATTAAATATATTACCTTTAGTTAGTTTAAAGTTCATTAGTTCTCCTTTATTATTTATGATAAGATGTATTTTAAAACTATAGAACCATTTCAGATTCTGATAAAGTATCTATTCTAAATTTATAGATTCTTTTTTTCTTTTTATTAATATCATTATTAACATATTCTATAAAATTGTTTATATATTAGGGGGATAATTCTTTTAAAAAAGTCATCTACTTCAACAAATACGTTGATTATTAAATCTTCAAATATTTAATATCATAGTAGAATGTTAAAAAATTTAAACTAAATTCAATTTTTAACTTCCCGTATTTATTTTTCAATACATTTTAAATTTAAAAAGCGAAGTTGGGGTTAATATAATACTTTATAAAGTTTTTTAAAACTAATATTTTAATCTATTTTGTTATATTAAATATTACTTTTAAACTTAAAATTTTTCCAATTTTTTAATTTTATTCCCATAAAACAAGGATGAGTTGATAGGGTTTTGTTCATAATCAGTAGATTTTTAGATCATCTAAAGTTATAAAACAAGGTGAAAGAAATTTAAATCATAAAAAATATAATAAAAGTTTTGTTTAATGAAATATAATAATTTCCACAAGGTCCTTAATATAAAAATTTTATAAATAATAAATTGTTAATAAAAATCTAAATTTTAGAACAATAATTTTTTGGTAAAAAACTAAAAACAATAATAAAAAATTTCCATCAAAATCATCCTGATGGAAATTTATAAAAAACAATTTATATTCTATTATATAAATATACTAGAAATTATATGAAACACCAAAAGAACTTATTTCAGTCCTTGTTCCTTTTTGTCTATAATCAACTGATGCATTTAAATTAAAATGTTCATCTAATTGATATTTAGCAGCTAAACCGAAAATAGGAGCTTTCTTTTTGTTTAAAAATTTTGATTTATTATAATTAAATCCAACTGTGCCAAATAAAGCGAAGTTTTCACTTAAATCATAACCTAAATTTAATTTAGCTGAATAATTTGTTTTTAGATCAGAAGCTAATCCTGCGCCAAGATTTAATTCTGGAGCAACTATAAAGTCATAGAAATTAAAAGCATATTTATATGAAAAATTGATATCTCTCAAAGAAGTATCATATTTAAATTTACTTCTTGCTTGATCTTCTACAATCTGTTCTACATTAAAATTATTTAAACTAACACCTACATAATTTCCTTCAGTTTTAGCATAACTATTTGCAGATAATAAAACAAAAGTTGTAGCTACAGCTAAAGATTTAAAAAATTTTTTCATTTTGAACCTCAAAAAATAATTAATAATTTAAATTAATAAATCTAGTAAGAAGATTAATTTTTTAGCAGTAGAAAGTCAAAATTATTAGAAATAATTATTTATTTTCATAAAAATACATTAAATTATTCTATAATTATATGTTTTTTTAAAAATTTTGTGATAATAATATATTTT
>CATOJU010000004.1 GCA_951800555.1 uncultured Rickettsiales bacterium
AATTTAAAAGTCTAAAGAATATATTTTATAAAAGTATTGAAAGTTTTTTTTGTTATATTTTTTTTGTAAAAAAATTTTATACAAAGATTATAAAAATAAACAAAAATATAAAAAGCAGAAGAACAAAAAAATCAAAATAAACTAATAGACAATGTTTAAATATAAAACAGTAAATTAAATTTATTTATTTTCTATAATTCCCATAAAAATAGGAATTATAGAAAAAATATAGTTAAATTAATACAATTTTTCACTTAATTCAATAAAATATCCTTGCGGATGATTACAAGCTGGACATACCATAGGGGCACCTTCAGCTACAATGTGAAAACCACAATTAGTACATTTCCATAAAGTTAGTCCAGACTTTTTATATAATCCTTGATTATTTAAATCTTCAATTAATTTATTAAATCTTTCTTCATGATAGGTTTCAGCTTTTGCAATATTCTCAAAAGCATTGGCTATTATTTCAAAACCTTCTTCTTTTGCTATTTTAGCAAATTCTGGATACATACTAGACCATTCTTCGTGTTCTCCACTTGCGGCAGCTACTAAATTTTCTAAAGTTTTACCAATTTTTCCGGCAGGAAAAGAGGCTGTAATTTCTTGGATATCACCTTTTTCTAAAAATTTAAAAAATCTTTCGGCGTGTTCTTTTTCGTGATTTGCCGTTTCTTCAAATATAGCAGCTATTGCAAAATAACCTTCTTTTTTAGCTACACCAGCAAAATAAGTATATCTATTTCTTGCCTGGGATTCTCCGGCAAAAGCTTTCATTAAATTTTCTTTAGTTTTTGTTCCATCCAAATTCATATCTTTAAAATGTTTTTTTAATTAAAATTAAAGTATATTTTTATTTTTAATTGTCAAATCTTTTTATTTTTCAGACCGTGATACTATAATGTTCTAATTTTTTAATAAAATTGATTTTTAAAAACTATATTATAATAATACTATTATCGAAAATAAATAATAAAATGCAAGAAGAAGAAAGATTTAAGATAAGATCGGCATCATATATATTTATAATTGAGAATAATAAAATATTACTTCAAAAAAGGGCTGGAACAAATTTTATGTGCGGCTATTATGGAACACCGGCTGGTCATTTGGAAAAAAATGAAGGAGCATTGAATTGTGCCATTAGAGAATTAAAAGAAGAAACGGGCTTGATAGCAAAAAGAGAGGATTTAGAATTAAAATTTGTTTTAAATCGTGTTTCTGGCGAAGAAGAATATGCTGATTTTTTCTTTATGGCTAAAAAATATTCTGGAATTCCAACAATTAAAGAACCTAATAAATGTGATGATTTAAGATTTTTTGATTTAGATGATTTACCAAAAAATATTATTCCATATATTAAAGATGTTTTAGATAATGTAAAGAAAGGTATTATTTTTGGCGAAATAGGTTATTAAATTTTAAAATTATCAATTAATCTATCAATTTTATAATCTAAAACTTTATAAAGAAATAGATTATTATCTCTTGATTTACAATATGTAATATTAGAATGCCTATTAGCTGGACAATTAACTATACTAATTTCAATTAAATCAATATCTTTTAGAATTCTATGGCCTTTATTATCAAAATAAAAATCGTTTACTCTATAGCCTATACTTAAACCTTTTATAAAACCATTTTTTACATATGAATATATATTATCGTTTATATTATTAATTTTCCCTTCTACATATAGGCCAATTGAATCTTCTTTTATAACATTAAAATTTCCTATTATTTTATTTTTATTATGTTGCCATAAAAGATTTATATTTTTGATATTATTGTTTTTTAAAGAATTTTTAAAAGCACCGTTTAATATAATGTCATTATAACTGTCCTCAACATTAAATACACTTGCATAACCATAAAAAGTGCCATTTTGTGTAGAAATATTTTTTGTATTTTGTTTGTATTCTAACATTTTTATAAAAGAATAATATTAAAGTTAATTAATAATATTTTTTATAATTTGGAAGTATAAAAAAATGTAATTATAATTTATTATCTTAAATTTTATTAATATATACTAAAATATACATAATTTTTATACATAAAGTCCAGTTTTTTATATTTCTAGATTTATATAATTTACTTTGACAAAATTTTATAGAATGTTTTAATTTTTAAGATTATTTATTACATTTTTTAAATCATTCAAAGATTGATTATATATTTTATTTGCCAAAATATCGATAGAATTTTGCATTTTTTCATAATCTTCTAATGAAATATTTATAGCTTCTAATATACCATTTTTTAAATTATTTTCATTATACATTATAGCATTATTATCAGAAAATTCATAATTTCTGCCAAAAACTTCATTAATTATTAATGGTTTTTTGAAGCCCAAAGATAATTGAATATTCCCGCTAGATTGGCCTTTTAGATAACATTGACGTCTAATATCTGTAGGATCCATTGTACATAATAAAAAATCTGATTTTTCGATTATATCGAACATATCTGGAAAATTTATTCTTCCTTTAATTTCAATATATTTCGACAAATATTTTGGGATTTTTAATTTACCCGCACCTATAAAAATAATTTTAAAATTTTCTACATTGTCATTTATCAATTCTTCTATTGTTTTTATTATAATTTTGTAATTCCTCATATTGGGTGACATTTTTCCTATATTTGTAAAAATAATTTTATTTTTATTTTTGGTTGTAATTTTTATGTCTCCAAAATAGTGTGGGTTTATGCGAGGAATATTTATATTATTTGAAAGTATAAATAAACGTTTTTCTTCAATTTTATTAGCAATTTCTTGGAATTTTATTCTAGATTGTTCAAGAATATTATGTTCTACTCCTAATATACCATATTTTGATGGTGGAAGTTTTTTAAATAGTTTTTCAATATATATTGCACAAGAACAGGTATAGGAATTAAAAAATATAAAATCATATTTATTTGAAAAATTATTTTTTGCCCATTTAGAAAGATCATATTCATCCGATATAAAAATTCTAACGGAATTATTATTAAATCTACAAAAAGGATCTTCTTTTATACTTTTATATGTAATAACTATATCTACATTATATCCTAAATCCAAAAAATATTTACAATTTCCAACCAAAGTTTCTGCGTGATATAAATTTGCTTCTATGATCAAAATAGAATTTTCTTTTATATCTACTAATTTATTAAACTCAAAAATTTCTGGATGTTGTTTGAGAAATATTTTTTTATTATATATATTGTTGTATATACTTTTAATTTTTCGCTTTAATTTTTTAAACATTCCAAAAAATAACTATTTTTCGTTATTAACCCAATTATTAAGAATAAAGGAAGAAGAATTCATTTTATAATCACCTCCAACACCGAATTCTGTAATAATATTATATTCTTTACATATTTCTGTTTCTGGAATATTATCTTTTCCTCTATCGCCACCATTAGCAAAAACTAATTTATCAATTGGATATTTTTCTCTTACTTTAATAAGACCTAATGATGCAGAGTTGTCGGAATCATCGAATTCCAAAACATCTATAACCCCTTTTAAATTTTCTAAAATAGTTTTTCTTGTTTTAATAGTTTGAAAGTTTTTTCCTTTTTTGCGGCAGAGCCATTCATCCGAATTTGCAAGAACTATTACACCATCTGATGCTTCGGCAGATGCTTTTATCATTGATATATGACCTTCGTGTATTGGGTCAAAACCTCCGGATACAATAAAATATGTTTTCATTTTTATAATTGATTATTGCAAAATTGTATAAAAAAATTAATTTATTTGATTGTAAAAATCAAGGAAAATTTAAATAAAAATTATAATATCTACTGTTTTTAATTATTTTTATTAATTTTATATTACTAATATATATTTGATTATTTTTTGTTAATAGAATTTATACATAGAAAGTGCATATATGTTAAAAAATTAGATAATTAGAATTTTATAAAAATTATTTTTTTGTACTTGTTTTTTTTATAAAATTTTTTTTATTTAGGTGATCTAATAAAAGAATTTTTTAAAAAAGTTGAAAAAATTCTTGATTTTTAAAAAATAGTATATTATAATTACAACAATTGTATTAATTCGTACTACTTTACCCAAAGTAGGAGAAAATATACTCGCTGCGGGTGTAGCTCAATGGTAGAGCGCTAGCCTTCCAAGCTAGTTACGTGGGTTCGATTCCCATCACCCGCACCATTATTAATATTTTAAATAGAATATATAGATATGTGTAAAGAAACTTTTCAAAGAACAAAACCGCACGTAAATATCGGTACAATTGGTCACGTAGACCACGGTAAGACAACTTTGACTGCTGCTATTACAACAGTTCTCGGAAAACAAAATAAAAATGTTATAGTTAAAGGTTACGATGAAATTGATGCAGCTCCAGAAGAAAAAGAAAGAGGTATTACTATTAATACAGCTCATGTAGAATATGAAACAGCAAATAGACATTATGCTCACGTTGACTGTCCAGGACATGCTGACTATGTAAAAAATATGATTACTGGTGCTGCTCAAATGGATGGTGCTATTTTAGTAGTATCTGCTGCTGATGGTCCTATGCCACAAACAAGAGAACACATTCTTTTGGCAAAACAAGTTGGTGTTCCTTATATTGTTGTTTTCTTAAATAAAGTTGATATGGTTGATGATCCAGAATTATTAGAATTAGTAGAAATGGAAGTAAGAGAATTATTAACTTCTTATGGATTCCCTGGTGATGATACTCCTATTATTAAAGGTTCTGCTTTAAAAGCATTAGAAGGAGATCAAAGTGAAATTGGTGAACCAGCTATTTTAAAATTAATGGAAGCTGTTGATGCTTACATTCCTGAACCACAAAGACCACTAGACGGAACATTCTTAATGCCAATTGAAGATGTATTCTCAATTTCTGGAAGAGGAACAGTAGTAACTGGAAGAGTTGAAAGAGGTGTTATTAAAGTTGGTGAAGAAGTTGAAATTGTTGGATTAAAAGATACTCAAAAAACAACTTGTACAGGTGTAGAAATGTTTAGAAAACTTTTAGACCAAGGACAAGCTGGTGATAATATTGGTGTTCTTTTAAGAGGTACAAAAAGAGAAGATGTTGAAAGGGGACAAGTTCTTTGTAAACCAGGAAGTGTTAAACCACATACAAAATTCAAGACTGAAGTTTATGTTTTAACAAAAGACGAAGGTGGTAGACATACACCATTCTTTAAAAACTATAGACCACAATTCTATTTTAGAACAACAGATGTGACTGGTTCAGTTACATTACCAGAAGGTGTAGAAATGGTTATGCCTGGTGATAATGTTAAACTTGAAGTTCATTTGATAGCTCCAATAGCAATGGAAAAAGGATTGAGATTTGCTATTAGAGAAGGCGGACACACAGTTGGTGCTGGTGTTGTAACCGAAATTATTGAATAATATTAAATTTTTAATATGTCTTATTTGTTAATTGATAATAAATTGATAAATAAGACATTTAAAATAGGGGTGTAGCTCAGTTGGTAGAGCAATGGTCTCCAAAACCATCGGTCGAGGGTTCGAATCCTTTCGCCCCTGCCAGTGAAATAAAAAAATATTAAAAAATATGCAATTAGTAAATTATTTTAGAAATGTATTAAAAGAAGTAAAAAATATAAATTTTCCTACAAAGGATGATGTAAAAACTACATCAATAGTAATAGTTGTAATAGTTTTTATATTCTCTGTTTTTTTAGGAATTGCAGATTTTGTTATTTCTAAATTGATTAAAATGTTATTGGGGATAATGTAATGGATTTTAAGTGGTATACTCTTGCTACCTATTCTGGAAGTGAAAATAAAGTTTGTGAAGAGATTAATAAACTAGCAAAAGAAAATGAAAATATAAAAGAAGCTTTTATTCCTACAAAAAAAGTATATAAAGTTGTTAGAGGAAAAAAAGTTGAAGCTAGTCAGAAAGTTTTCCCTAATTATATATTTATTAATATGATAGCAAATAGGGCTACTGTTGATATTTTAAGAACTATGCCAAAAGTTATGGGGTTTTTAGGTGGAAATCCAATAAAACCAGAAAGTGTTGATGATACAAGAATACAAAAATTAAAACAGGAAAGCGAGAAAGAGTTATCTCCAGAAGATGATATATTTGAAGTTGGTGAAATGGTTAAGATTAATGAAGGACATTTTGAGTCTTTCACTGGTGTTATTGAAAGTAAAGATGATATAAAGAATACTTTGAAGATATCAATATCAATTTTTGGTAGAAGTACTACTATAGATATAGATGCTTCAAAAGTGGAAAAAGTTTAATTTATTTAATTTTTTATTAATTTATTAAAGTGTAGATGATATGGCTCCTAAAAAGGAAATTATAGCAAAAATTAGTTTACAGGTTCCGGCCGAAAAGGCAAATCCAGCTCCACCTATTGGACCAGCTTTGGGACAAAGAGGTGTGAATATTATGGATTTTTGTAAACAATTCAATGCTTTGAAATTTAATTATGAAGCAGGTACACCAATTCCTGTTTTAATAAATGTTTATAAAGATAAAAGTTTTACTTTTATAACAAAAGAACCTCCTATGACCTATTTAATTAAGAAAGAAGTAGGATTGCAAAAGGGTTCTTCTCATACAGGTAAAGATGTAGCTGGTTTTATAACACTACAACAAATAGAAAATGTTGCAAAGAAAAAAATGGCAGATATGAATACAAAAGATTTAAAGGCTTGTATGGAAATGGTGAAAGGTTCTGCTTTATCTATGGGTTTACATATAAAGGAGGATTAGTAGTATGAAAATAGTTGAAAATAAAAATACTGAAATTCTAGATTTGGCTACTGCAATTAAAACTGTAAAGAAAAATTCTGAAACAAAACAAAGAAAATTTATTGAAACTGTTGATTTAGTTTTTAATTTAAATATTGATGCAAAACAATCAAATCAAAATATAAGAGGTGCTGTTGCATTGCCAGCAGGAACTGGAAGAAATGTTAGAATTATAGTTTTTACAGAAAGTGAAGCATTACAAAAAGAAGCTATTGCAGCAGGTGCAGTAAAAGCAGGTCTTGATGAATTAATAGCTGAAATTGATGGTGGTTATTTGGATTTTGATTACTGTGTAGCAACACCAGATTCTATGAGATCTTTGAGTAAAATAGCTAAAAAATTAGGCCCGAGAGGACTTATGCCAAATCCAAAAAATGGAAATGTAGTTGATGATGTAGTTACTGCTATAAAAGTAGCATTAAAGGGAAAAATTAACTTTAAAAATGATAAATATGGAATAGTTCATACTAATATTGGAAAAGTTAATTTTACTGACGAAGATCTAATGAATAATGCAAAAGCTGTTATTACAGCTATAAAAGATGCTAAACCAGAGGCTGCAAAAGGTAAATATATTAAAAGTGCATTTTTGACCACAACAATGGGTCCATCTGTTGTTGTTGATGTTGAAAAAATAAATATGTAGGAGGTATAATATGAATAAAAATAAAATTCAAAAACAAACTTCTATAGATTTAGCAAAGGATATTTTGACAAATAATCAAATGTTTATTTTGGTTAATTATAAAGGTTTAAATGCTGGTGATGTTGTATCTTTAAGAAATGAATTAAAAGATAGAGACGCTAATATAAAGGTTATTAAAAATACATTATTTAAAAGAGCAATAAAGGATACTGAATTTGCTTATTTAGATAATTATTTTAACGATCAAATAGCAGTTTCCTTTTCAAAAGATCCTATAGCTTTGGCAAATGTTATAAATAAATTTGCTAAAAATAATGAAAATTTAAAAATTCAAGTAGCATCTTTGGATGGAAAACAAATAGATATTAGAACTATTGAAGAATTAGCTTCACTTGGTTCATTAGATGATGTGAGAGCAAAATTCATTGGCGTATTAAAAGCACCTGGTTCTCAATTGGCAAGAGTGTTGGATGCGTACAGAGAAAAATTAGAAGCTTAGTTTATTATTAATAATTACAAAAAAGGTTTGAAATGACTGATAAATTAGAAAAAATTGTTGAAGAATTATCAACATTTACTGCATTAGAAATTGCTAATTTAACTAAAATGTTAGAAGAAAAATGGGGTGTAACAGCTGCTGTTGCTGTTGCTGCTGCAGGTGCTGGTGCTGCTGCTCCAGTTGAAGAACAAACAGAATTTAATGTTGAATTAGAAGCTGTTGGTGATAACAAAATTAATGTTATTAAAGAAGTAAGGGCTATTACAGGTCTTGGTTTAAAAGAAGCTAAAGAACTTGTAGAAAGTGCTCCAAAAGTTGTTAAAGAATCAGTTAAGAAAGAAGAAGCTGAAGCTATTAAAGCAAAATTAGAAGCTGCTGGTGCAAAAGTTAAATTATCTTAATTTTTTAGTTAAATTTTTTAGAGGGTCCTGATTTTTTTAAAAAAGGACTCTTATATGTTGTTTATAAAGTTTTACAATAATAAAAGGGTAAGTAAGTGAAAGCTTTAAACCATTCTAATTATATTTTAAGAAGAAGTTTTTCAAATAGAATAGACGATGAATTTGTTCCTGATTTGATTTTTTTACAAAAAGAATCATTTGATTCTTTTATTTGTTTAGATAATAATGATGAAGAAAAAAGGAAAAATTCTAAAATATGGGAGGTATTGCAATCATACTTTCCTATGACTGATACTAATAAAAATCTTGTATTAGAGTTTGTTGATTATAAAGTTGGAAATATAAAATATAGTGTTAAGGAGTGTATAAATTCTGGTAGAACTTATTCAGTTCCTTTATATGCTACTCTCCGATTATTAGTTTTGGAAAAAGTAGAAGAAGACAACGAAGAAAAGAAAGAAATAAAAGCTATCAAAGAACAAGAAGTTTTTTTATGTGATATTCCTTTAATGACAAATACCGGAAGTTTCGTTATAAATGGTATTGAAAGAGTTGTAGTTTCTCAAATGAGAAGGGCCCCTGGGGTATTTTTTGATAGTGAAGATGCGAAAATGTTTGCTGGAAAAAGTTATACAGCAAAAATAATTCCAATAACTGGTTCGTGGTTAGATTTCGAATTTGATGGAAGAGATTTATTATATTTTAGAATAGACAAAAAAAGAAAGATGCCTATTAGTTATCTTTTTAAAATGTTAAAAATGTCTACTGAAGAAGTGTTATCTTACTTCTATAAAAAATATGAATTAGAATATAAAAATAAAAGATGGATTATAGAATTTGATTTTGAAAATTCTCTTGGTAAAAATTATAATTTTGATATAATTGATGCTAATACTGATGAGGTAGTTATCCCAAAAGATAGAAAAATTACAACAAGGCTTATTGAAAAATTAAAAGGAAAAGGTTTTGAAAAATATGTTATAGATGAAACTGATAATGCAAATTTTGTACTTTTGAATGATTTAGTAGATCAAGAAAATGGTGAAATTTTATTTCAATCTGGAACAGAACTTAATGTTGAAAAATTAGCAGTATTTGAAAAATTAAAAATTGATAAAATTAATGTTGTTAGTCCTGATAATTCTGATTTGGGAAATTATATTTACAATAGTTTATTTTTGGATAAAGAAAAAACAGTGGAAGATGTTTTTTATGATATATATAGAATTGTTAGGGTTTCAGAGGATGCGCCAAATATAGAAACAGCAGAAAAATTTGTAGAAGGTTTATTTTTTAATAATAGATATAATTTGTCTGATGTTGGTAGAATGAAGATGAATTATAGGCTTGGTGTTGATACAAGTTTGGATATAATGCATTTGACTAAAGAAGATATTTTAGCAACAGTTAAGATTTTAAACAGACTTAAACATAATGATGAAAAAACTGATGATATTGATAATTTAGCAAATAGAAGATTGAGATGCACTGGTGAATTAATGGAAGTTCAATTTAGAGCAGGTATAGCAAAAGTTGAAAGAGCTATTTTAGAAAAAATGAATACCCTTGAATTTGAAACTATAGTTCCTCAAAATTTGATTAATACAAAACCATTAGCATCAACTATTGCAGATTTCTTCGCTACTTCACAATTATCACAATTTATGGATCAAACTAATCCATTGGCAGCATTGGGACATAAAAGAAGAATTACTGCATTGGGACCTGGTGGTTTAACAAGGGAAAGAGCAGGGTTTGATGTTCGTGATGTTCACTATACACATTATGGAAAAATATGTCCTTTGGAATCTCCAGAAGGTGCAAATATTGGTCTTATTAATAGTTTATCAATTTTTGCAAGAACTAATAAATATGGATTTATTGAAACACCATATAGGAAAGTTGAAAATGGAATTGTAACTAAGGAGGTTGTTTATTTTTCTGCAATAGAAGAAGCAGGTAAAGTTTTTGCTCCATATAATGTAAAATTGGATAAAAATAATAAAATTCTTGATGAAGCCGTTGTTTGTAGAAAAGACAGTGAAATTATAAGGGTTAAACCAGATCAAATTGAATATATTGATATTTCTCCAAGACAAATAATTTCTGTTGCAACTGGACTTGTACCATTTTTAGAAAATAATGAATCAAGACGTGTATCTATGGGTGCAAACATGTTAAAACAAGCAGTACCCTTGTTAAAATCCGAAACTCCATATATAGGAACGGGAATGGAAAGAATAATTTCATCCTATGCAAATTGTGGTGTAGTTGTTTCAGAAACTAAAGGAATTGTAAAATATGTTGATGCGAATAGAATAGTTGTAGAAGAATTGAAAGATGATAATCTTTCTAAACTTCATACCTATACTTTAGATAAATATTTAAGAACTAATAATGATACAATTTTAAATCAATATCCAGTTGTTAGAGTAGGACAAGTTATTAAAGAAAACGAAGTAATAGCAGAAAGTCAAAGTATTGAAAATGGTGAATTGGCACTTGGTAAAAATGTATTAATAGCATTTTCTACATGGGATGGTTATAATTACGAGGATTCAATATTAATTTCCGAAAGATTAGTAAGAGATGATGTATTTACATCAATACATTTAGAAGAATTTGAAATTGAAGCTAAGGATACAAGGCTTGGCCCTGAAGAAATTACAAGGGATATTCCAAATGTAGGTGATGATGTTTTAAGAAAATTAGATGAAACTGGTATAATTTATGTAGGCGCTCATATAACTGCTGGCGATATTCTTGTTGGAAAAACAACGCCAAAAAGTGAAAGTCCTCAAACACCAGAAGAAAAACTTTTAAAAGTTATTTTTGGTGAAAAAGCTATGGATGTAAAAGATTCATCTTTATATGTTCCACCTAGTGTAACTTCTGGAACTGTAATTGATGTAAAAGTTTATACAAGAAATGGTCTTGATAAAGATGAAAGAGCAAGATTTATTGATAATAGTAAAATTGAAGCTTTAGCGAAAGATAAAGATAGAGAAATAGCATTTTTAAGAAGAATTTTAGTAGATAAAATTAAACCTTTAATTTTGAATAAAGTTTTAGATAAAACTATAGATAAAATAAAAAAAGGTGAAATTATTACTGATGAATTATTAGAAAGATTACCAAATTCATTGTTTACAAAACTTTCTATTGATGATACAGAAGCTATGGTAAAGGTTGATAGTCTCACAAAAGAATTTAAGGATACTATCAATAAACTTGAAAAGAAATTTGATGAAGATGCAATTAAAATAAAAGAATGTGATGAATTACCTCAAGGAACTTTGAAGAAAATTAAAATTATTATTGCTACAAAAGAAAAAATTCAAGCCGGCGATAAAATGGCTGGAAGATATGGTAATAAAGGTGTAATATCAAAAATACTTCCTATAGAAGATATGCCATATATGGAAGATGGTACACCTATTGATATAGTTTTAAGTCCTTTAGGAGTTCCTAGTCGTATGAATTTGGGACAATTATTAGAAACACATTTGGGTTTTGTATCTGCAAAATTGGGCCAACAGATTTCTGAACTTGTGAATAATCTTGGCAAAGATAGAGCGAAACTTATAAGAGAAAAATTATTAAGAATATATAAAATGCCAAAAGAGGTTGATTATATAAATTCTCTTGATGATGAAAATCTAATAGAATTTGCAGAAAAATTACAAAGAAATGTCCCTTTTGAAACAGGTTCTTTTGAAAATATTTCTATTGAAAATATAGAAGAATTGTTAGAAGAGGCTGGAATTGATAAAAGTGGACAAATTAATTTAATTGATGGAAGAACAGGCGAATATTTTAGCAGACCATTAACAGTTGGATATATGTATATGCTAAAATTACATCATTTAGTTGATAATAAAATACATGCTAGGGCAACTGGACCCTATAGCTTGATTACCCAACAACCATTAGGTGGTAAATCTCACTTTGGAGGACAAAGATTTGGAGAAATGGAATGTTGGGCTTTGCAAGCCTATGGTGCTGCCTATACATTGCAAGAAATGTTGACTATAAAATCGGATGATATGGTGGGAAGGTTAAAAATGTTTGAATCAATAGTTCAAGGATCGCAGAGTTTCTCTTGTGGTGTTCCTGAATCATTTAATGTTATGGTTAAGGAAGTTAGATCACTTGGTCTAAATCTTGAATTAGTTAAAGAATAGTTATTTATAATGAATAGAGGTTTTTTCCTCTATTCTTTTATTATTTTATAAAAAAGAGTAAAAAATTATGGCATTAGATGGAACTTCTTCTTTTGGATTAATGAATATAAGCAATCAAGTGTTGGATTCAACAGATTTTGATGCTTTAAAAATCTCAATTGCAAGTCCTGAAAAAATAAGGTCTTGGTCCTATGGTGAAGTGTTGAAACCAGAAACAGTGAATTATAGAACATTTAAACCTGAAAAAGATGGCTTGTTTTGTGCGAAAATATTTGGTCCAATAAAGGATTATGAATGTTTGTGTGGTAAATATAAAAGAATAAAATATAAAGGTATTGTTTGTGAAAAATGTGGTGTAGAAGTTACAAGTTCCAAAGTTAGAAGGGAAAGAATGGGACATATAGAATTAGCAGCTCCTGCAGCACATATATGGTTTTTAAAATCATTACCTTCAAGAATTAGTACTATTTTGGATATTATGCCGAAATATATCGAAAAGGTAATATATTTTGAAATGTATATAGTTACAGATTCTAGAATGTCTCCATTAGAAAATGGACAACTTTTGACGGAAGAAGATTATATAAAATACAAAGATGAATACGGTGAAGATGCTTTTGAAGCAATGATGGGTGCAGAAGCTATAAGAAAATTATTGGAACAAGTTGATTTACAAAAACTTAAAGCAAAGTTAAGAAAAGAATTAATAGAAACCAAATCGGAATTAAAGAAAGGTAAAATAATTAAAAGGTTAAGTTTAGTAGAATCATTTATTGAATCTAATAATAGACCAGAATGGATGATATTGACAGTATTGCCTGTTATCCCACCAGAAATAAGACCATTAGTTCAATTGGATGGTGGTAATTTTGCTAGTTCCGATTTGAATGAATTATATAGAAGGGTTATAAATAGAAATAATAGATTAAAAAAACTTATAGAATTAGATGCTCCTGATATTATTATAAGAAATGAAAAAAGAATGTTACAAGAATCTGTCGATTCATTATTAGATAATACAAGAAGTGCAAACCCAGTTAAAGCAACTAATAGAAGGGTTTTAAAATCTTTAAGTGATATGCTAAAAGGTAAACAGGGACGATTTAGACAGAATCTTTTAGGAAAAAGGGTTGATTATTCTGGAAGATCTGTAATTGTAGTTGGGCCTGGTTTAAAATTAAATCAATGTGGTTTACCTAAAAAAATGGCATTGGAATTATTTAAACCATTTATTTATTCAAAATTGGAATTATACGGAATTTCTAATGGTATTAGACATTCAAAAAGATTAGTTGAAGCAGAAAAACCGGAAGTTTGGGATATCTTAGAAGAAGTAATTCAAGAGCATCCGGTTCTTTTGAATAGAGCCCCAACATTGCACAGATTGGGTATACAAGCTTTTGAACCATTATTAATTGAAGGAAAAGCAATTCAACTGCATCCATTAGTTTGTAAAGCATTTAATGCTGACTTCGATGGAGATCAAATGGCAGTTCATATTCCTTTATCAATAGAGGCTCAAACAGAGGCAAAAATTTTAATGATGTCTTCAAATAATATTTTGAATCCACAAGATGGAAAACCAAATATTATTCCTTCACAGGATATGTTATTAGGTATTTATTATTTAACTATGGATCCAACAACTGGGGACATAGAAAAACCAAATATTGCTATTTCTAATGACAAAGAATTGGAACACGCTTTATTTTCAAAAAGAATTTCAATACATGATCCAATTTATTATAGATATCAGATTAAAAATCAAGATGGAACAGTAGAATATAAAAGAGTAATAACTACTGCTGGAAGGCAAAGAGTATTTGATATTTTACCTGATATTTGTAAAGAAAAATATGGTTTTGATTTAATTAATAAACCATTAGGAAAATCCGCGGTTTCTAAATTAATTAGTGTAGTATTTAAAGAAACTAATCAAACGGAAACTGGAAGATTTTGTGATAATTTAATGAGATTAGGATTTAAAAATTCAACATTATCTGGTATTTCTTTAGGTAAAGATGATTTAATTATACCTGCCAATAAAGAAGATTTGATAAGCCAAGCTAGAACTAAGATTAAGGGTATAGATAACCAATATCAAGATGGTTTAATTACTACTGGTGAAAGATATAATGAGGTAATTGAAACTTGGACAGAATGTGCTAATAATGTTAAAAAATCTGTAGTAGAAACCCTTTCTAAAGACAAAGGCAGTAAAACCGCCAATTCATTATATTTATTTGTGGCTTCTGGAGCTAGGGGTAATGAGGCAACTATGCAACAAACTTGTGGTATGAGAGGACTTTTAGCAAAACAAAGTGGTGAAATTATTGATACACCTATTTTATCAAGCTTTAAAGAAGGACTTTCAATTTTAGAATACTTTATTTCTACAAATAATGGTAGAAAATCAATGGTAGATACTGCTTTAAAAACTGCAAATGCTGGTTATTTGACTAGAAGACTTGTTGATGTAGCCCAAAATTGTATGGTAATTGATGAAGATTGTGGTTCTACAGAAGGTATTACTATGACTGCTAAAATTGAAAATGGTATGGTAAAAACTTCGTTATCTTCTAAAATTATTGGTAGAACTGCTTTAAATGATATTTTAAATCCAAATACTAATGAAGTGATAGTAAAAGGTGGTGAATTAATAAATGAAAAAGAAGCAGAAGAAATTGAAGCAGCAAATATTAAAGAAGTAAAAATTAGGTCTGTTTTAACTTGTAAACACGAACATGGTGTTTGTGCTAAATGTTATGGAAGAGATTTGACTACAAGAAAATTAGTTAATATTGGTGAAGCAGTTGGTGTTATAGCAGCTCAAGCAGTAGGTGAACCTGGTACACAATTAACTATGAATACAAGACACTTAGCGGGTGCTACTATTTCAGGTAATGAATCTAATATTCCAGCCCCAGAAGATGGAATATTAAGAATTAAAAATTTAGAATTCATAACTAATAGAGATGGTCACGAAATTGTAATGAATAGAGATACAGAATTTAGTGTTATGGATAATTCAAATAAATTAATTGCTAAATATACTATTCCATATGGCGCAAGAATTTTCTTTAAAGATGGTGATAAAGTTAAAAAAGGTGATTATTTAGCTGAATGGGATCCTTATAACTATTTGATTATTGCAACACAAAATGGTAAAGTTGAATTTAAAGATTTAATTGAAGGTGTTTCATTGAAAGAAAAGATTGATGAATCAACCGGTATGTCTTCTAAAAATATTATAGACTGGAGAAGATTCAATAATAAACAATCTATTAAGCCTGCTTTAGTTATAACGGAAGGTGAAAAATCAACTTCTTATGAATTGTTTATAGGAACAATTTTGAATGTTATGAATGGTCAGGAAGTACAAGTTGGTGATATAATAGCAAGAACTCCTAAAGATTCTATTAAAAATAGAGATATTACGGGTGGTTTGCCAAGAGTAGCAGAATTATTTGAAGCTAGAAAACCTAAAAACTTTGCAGTTATGTCTGCCACAAATGGAACTGTTATGTTTAATGAAAGGGATTATAAAACTAAAAGAATTATTACTATAGTTCCAGATGATCCAAATGAGGCACAATTAAATTATGTTGTTCCTAAGGGTAAACATTTATTTGTAAATAATGGTGATAAAGTTAGAAAGGGTGACGAAATAATGGATGGAGATAAAGTACCACACGATATTTTGAAAATTTTAGGTATTGAAGCATTTAATAAATATATGGTAGAAGAAATTCAAAAAGTTTATGAAATGCAGGGTATTTCAATAAATGATAAACATATTGAAATTATTTTAAATATGATGCTTAAAAAAATAGAAATAGTTGATTCTGGCGAAACTACATTATTAGTTGGTGATATTATAGATAATGAAACCTACGAAAAAATAAATAATAAAGCTATTAAAGAAGGCTTAAAACCAGCAAAAGGAGAGAAAGTTCTTTTGGGTATTACAAGAGCATCTTTACAAACTAAATCATTTATTTCTGCTGCATCATTCCAAGAAACAGTAAAAGTTTTAACAGATGCTGCTATAAATGGAAAAGTTGACGCTTTAGAAGGTTTAAAAGAAAATGTAATAGTTGGTAAATTGATACCTGCAGGAACAGGACTTCTAGTTAAAAGAATGAAAAGAGAAGCAGAACTTGAAAATGAAAATAAAAGGTTAGAAGTTATTGAATAAAAATTTAGTAAAATAGCACTAAAGTTATGATTTTATTTAGTGCTATTTTTTTATATATATAAAGGAGGATTTATATGGCATTCTTTTTTTCACCAAAAAGTATTTTTTCAAGAAAAAGTACAAAAAAAGATAAAGTCGATATACAAACTGGCGGTAGAACTAGTTTAACTAAAGATGTGTTTAAAAATGTAAATAATTATGTTAACCCAAAACAGGTTAATAATGAACAACTTGGAGGGTTTCTTAAAAATAAGAACCCGAATAATAGTAATATTCAATCAAATCCAACTAATGAATATAATAATAGTATAAAAAATAATGAATTTGATAATTCGGGGAATTATAATACTCCTTTTGGTTCTACTAGTTCCTTGGATAACCAAAATGATATATATGATCTTGATAGATTTAATAGATATAATAATTCTAATATTGATGATTCAACCCCGTCTTTTATGAGTAGTAATATTAATAAATCTAACAATATTAATTTTAATTCTAATAATAGCATAAATAATAATTTAGGTGGAATGAATGGGAATAATTTAGGTTTTAATAGTTCTTTGAATAATAATATTTTAAGTGGCAATTTGACTGGTGGTTTAGGTGGTATGGAAAGGATGGTAAACGCTAGTGGAATGAGTGGTAATCCATATAATAGTTTAAATTCAAATAGTTTAAACGGTAGTGGAACAAATAATTCTTTTGGGAATAGTATGGGTGGTTTTGGAGGTGTGAGTGATACAATAAATAGAACTAATTTTGGCAATGGTTTAGGTAATAATTTAAATAAAACCGGTGGTTTTGAAGAAATTGGTAATTATAATAATATGGATTCTGGTATTAATAGAATGAATAATAATTTTTCTGGAAAAAATTATTATTACGATGATGACGAATATGATGATGATGATGACGATGATTATTACGATGATGATGACGATGATGATGATGATTATTACGATGATGACGACGATGATAGAAACGGTTATAGTTATTATAAAAATAATTATGCACAAAATAGAATTAATAATACTAGATATAATAATTCATTTAATTTTAATGATAGAAATACTTATAAAAATGTTGCTAAACCTGTATCAGCGACATCTTCAAGTAATTATTTTCATAATAAAAATAACTTAATCAATAGAAATAATCTAAATAATCTTGATGATTTAAAAAAAAGAATTATGAACGATTATAATTCTTTAAAAAATCAAATCAATAACAGTAAAAACAAAAAGCAAAATTTTGATTTAGAGGATGCTAAAAATAAAATAAAAAGTAAAAGCAAATCTTTAAATAATATGGAGGAATTAAAAAATAAAATTTTAAATGAATATAGGTATTCAAAAAATAATAAAAATAACAAAGTGAATAAAAAAAGCGAACCTGTTGACTTTAGTCAATTCTTAATAAACGAGATGAAGGAAGGTAAAGAAAAATTAGAAAGGGAAATTAATACAATAAAGTTAAAAGAACAGGAATATTTTTATTCCCCTGTTATGCTTTTTACGTCTGCAATGCCTCAGGAAGTTTTTAATGATAGTTATAATAAAATAAAAAAATCCAGTTATTTAGAACCAGATAGAAATATAACTAATGGTGATTTAGTTATGATAGTTAAAAATAACCCATATTTGGAATCTTTAGATATTTCTAATTGTGACAATATTGATGATTTTAGTCCACTAAATAGATTAGAAAATTTAAAAGAATTAAATGTAAATAATTGTGATAATTTTATAAATTTAGATTCTGTTGCTAATTGTATAAATTTAGAAGTTTTAAATGTTGGTAATACAAAAGTAAAAAATTTGAGTGCAATCAAAAATTTTAAAAAATTAAAAATATTTAATTGTTGTTGCAATAGTATATTGAGTGTTAATGGTATAGAAAATTGTGAAGATTTAATAGAGTTAAATTTATGGGGCTGTGTAACATTAGATAACATAAGCCCAATAGAAAATTTAAGAAAATTGAGATTATTAGATATTGATTATACGAGTTTGACAGATCTGTTACCAATTTCCAATTGTAGCGAAATGGAATTTTTATTTATGGATAATTGTATTAGATTAACTGACATTTATCCTTTAGCTGCTTTGAAAGACTTAAAATGCTTGCTAATAGATGGAAGTACAATGTTGAGTGTAAACCAAATGGAAACATTTGGTGAATTAACTAATCTTGAATATTTAACATTAAAATATAGAAGAATTAATACTTTAAAGTATTTTTCTAAAATGACTAAAATGAAAGAGTTAATTTTAGAGGGTTGTAATATTAGTGATCTATCTCCAATAGAAAATTTAGTTAATTTAACAAAACTTGATGTGACTGGAAATTCTGCGCTAAGAACTTTGGACCCAATACATAAAATGGTAAATTTAAAGGGTTTAACGGCCGGTGGGGCAGGGGCAGCTGGTAAAATTGGTGGTAAAGAAGAAAAAGGAGCAATATCTACTATGAATTTAGCTGATATAAATGTTGTAAAAAATTTGACTAAACTTGATAATATAGATTTAAATTCTAATTATAAATTAAAAAGTATAAAACCACTAGAAGTTTGTGTTGATATGGAGGAGGTTTATTTACAAAATTGCACTCAATTAGAAGATGTTGAAGTTTTAGGAAGTTTAAAAAAGATTACGAAGTTAAATTTAACATCTTGCCCTAGAATTAGAGATTTATATTTTATAAGGAATTTACATGAATTGATAGAATTGCAATATAATGGAACTACTGTTAGTACTCCAAGTATAGCTTCTATTTTAAAGGCTCCAAGTTTACAAATGCTAAAGGGTAATAATGCTGATTTGATTGCTAAGGCAATGTTAGTTTCCGAAAAAAAGAAGAGTAAATTGCAGAAGTCTTTGAAGAAGTATTTTTCTGTTAAAACTGAAGATTGAGGTTAATTTTGGTTATTTCTTAAAATATATGTTGACTTTTTATAAAAATAGTGCATAATATATATTATAATAACCAAAATTGCAAATAATGGAAGAAAAAAAAGGAAAACATATTATAAAATTAAAAAATATAAATACTTCAATACATCCAGATTATGTTGAAATAAAAGATTTAGAAAATTTTAGGCAATTTATGTGTATTGCTAATGAAAACAAATATTTTAATGATATTATTGATTTAAGTGGAGATAATATTAAAAATTTTTGTAATATTTTAATTGACTATTACAAGGATAATTATTCATATAACAGTAGTTTAATATCATTAAGAATGTTATCTATAAAAAATAGTGAATTAGGATCTACATTTGATAATGAATTTAGAAAGATAGCGGAAAATTATGGTATTGAAAATCTTGATATAAAATTTGGTTCTGATAAAATTGCTACTTGGGAAACAATTGATAAAATAAAACTTATATTAAAAGAAAAAAATAAAAGAAAAAAATTTTTAAAGCAATTAAATACAGCTGTTAATGAAATAGAAGATTGTGTTATAGATGTAGATCAAACAAAAGATATATGAATATAAAATTTTAATATTTAATATGATGATAATATTTTAATTTAATTCCAACCTCGCTTTTAACTCACAAAATCCTTGAAAAAAAGATAGGAAGTTAATTAATTGAATTTAGTGTATAAAAATATAACTTCCTATTATAGTATTAACATTTGAAGATTTACTAATCAATATAATACTTTATCGGAAGAATATAAAAAAACTTCTAAAGAAAAAAAATTTAATAGAAATAGTTATAGGAAAAATAAAAAGATTAACTAATATTACTATTACTAGAATACTAATATTACCACCACTAGAATAAAGAATGTATATAATTATTTTACTAATGTATTATTTAATAGTATATTAACCTATCAGCTAAAGATAGGGATGAAGTTGGGGAAAAAGAGGGGGTTATTACTATTATTTTTATTTACATTATTATTTATACTTTCTTTATAGTATTCTTCCTTTATATTTTTTATTCCAAAAATACCCCGTATGCTCTGCAGCAGGGTTGTTTGTTATACATACTATAGTCTATAGTTTATTGATGTAAACAATAGATTATAGTATTAACTTTAAAAATCAATATTGAGCAGGCAAAATCCACCAATAAATAAGCTCTTGCAATTTAAAAAAAATATTATTAAAATATAAAATATAAACAAAAGGATTTTTAGCTTAGCTGGTAGAGCGACTGACTCTTAATCAGTAGGTCGCGGGTTCGAATCCCGCAGAATCCACCATTACATATGTAATAAATTTATTAATGTTATATTTATTTTATGTCAAAAGAAGATGTTATAATAATGCAAGGGGTAGTTACTGAAGTTTTACCAAATACAATATTTAGAGTTCAATTAATGGAAATGGATGATACAATCATTACTGCCTATATATCTGGTAAAATAAGAAAGAATAAAATTAGAATATTAAAAGGCGATGCTGTTGAATTAGAAATGACATCATACGATTTGACGAAAGGACGAATTACAAGGAGACTTAAATAGTGGATTTTATTTTAGCTTCTCAGTCTAAATTTAGATTGCAATTATTAGAAAAAATTAATTGTGCTCCTAAAAAAATAGTACCAGCAGATATAGATGAAACTCCTCTTAAAAAAGAAAAGCCGGAAGATTATTTAAAAAGAATTGCAAAAGCAAAAGCTATAAAAGTTGCAGAAAGTTATAAAAATGAGAATATTTTAGCCGCTGATTCTATAGTTGTTTTAAATAGGCAAATAATTCAAAAACCATACAACATTGAAGAAACTAGAAATTTTTTAAAAAAATATTCTAATAAAAATGTCAAAGCTTTAACAGCTGTTTGTTTTATAAAAAAAGATGGTACGATAATAATAAAATTAGTTGAAACAAAAATGAAATTTAAATCTTTAAATGATAGAGATATAAATGATAGTATAAAATATTCAAAAAATTTAAATTGTGCTGGTGGTATTAGTATAGAAAATTTTTCCGAATGCCTTATAAAAAAAATAAATGGATCTTATTCCAATATTATTGGTCTACCTTTATATGAAGTAAGAAATATTCTTATATCTTGTGGCGTTTTGTAAAGTATATTTTTATCTCTATTTTTAATTTATTAAATTTAAAACTTTTTTAGTGATATTATTGAAATATTATAAAAAATTTAAATTTAAAAAACAAAAATAAAAATTAAAATATTTTTATATACTTTTAATATTCTATTTATATTTGTATTAATGTTATCCCTTTATTCAGAAGGGATTTTATTATTAGGCTAATATTTATTTATAGATATATTTTTTATGTAGTTATTAATATTCTAAATTAAAAATTAGTTTTAGATTAACTATTACTTCTTTCCACAGAAACCTCACTATTTTGTTGTTCATCATCAATTTCATCTATACTTTTAGAAGTTTTATCAAACATCTCTAAATCCTCATTTTTTTCAAGATTATCATTTACAGCTATAATATTATTATATTCTTCTTCTGTTGGTTTATTATTATCTTCTATGACAATATTTTGTTCAAGATTTTGTAAAAAATTATATATTTCTAGGTTATTATACATATAGGCATAATCAAGCGCTGTTTGTCCATATCCATCTTTTTCTTTTATTAATTCTTTTTTTTCTTGCTCATCTAAATTCTCTAATAATAATTTAACAATTTCTGGTTTTTCATATATAGCAGCATAATGAAGTACTGTTTCTTCCCTTTTATCTTTTTCTTTTATTAATTCCAATTTTTCTTGATGATCAAAATAATCCAATAATAATTTAACAATTTCTAAATTTTCATTTTTAATAGCATAATGAAGTGCTGTTTTTTCCCATCCATCTTTTTCTTTTATTAACTTTTTTCTTTCTTCTTTTAAATTCTCCAATAATAATTTAACAATTTCTGAATTTCCTTTTTTAGCAGCATAATGAAGTGCTGTTTGTCCATATCTATCTTTTTCTTTTATTAATTCTTTTTTGTATTGCTCGCTTAAATTCTCCAATAATAATTCAACAATTTTTGGTTTTTTACTTTTAATAGCATAATGAAGTACTGTTGTTCGTTCATATCTATCTTTTTCTTTTATTAATTCTTTTTTTTCTTGCTCACTTAAATTCTCTAATAATAATTCAACAATTTCTAAATTTTCATTTTCAGTAGCATAATAAAGTGCTGTTCGTTCAAATCCATCTTTTTCTTTTATTAATTCTTTTTTTTCTTGTTCATCTAAATTTTTTAATATTAATTCAACAATTTCTAAATTTCCTTTTTCAGCAGCATAATGAAGTGCAGTTAGTCTATGTCTATCTTTTTCTTTTATTAACTCTTTTCTTTCTTGCTCATCTAAATTTTTTAATATTAATTTAACAATTTCTAAATTTCCACTTAAAGCAGCATAATGAAGTGCAGTTAGTCCATTCCTATTTTTTTCTTTTATTAATTCTTTTCTTTCTTGCTCACTTAAATTCTCCAATAATAATTTAACAATTTCTAGATTTTTATTTAAAACAGCATAATGAAGTACAGTTGGTTCATATCCATCCTTTTCTTCTATTAATTCTTTTATTTCTTTTTTATTTTTAAGTTTTGATTTAATTTCTTTAAAAATTGATCCAGCCATTCTCGGATCTTTGATAGAATTATATGCTTTTATTAAATCAATATA
>CATOJU010000005.1 GCA_951800555.1 uncultured Rickettsiales bacterium
TCTTTGTTGTAGAAATAATAAATAGCATTTGTTGAATCTATAAATTTTAAATATTTATTATTATCTATTTGTTCTTCTGTTATTTTTTCTTCGTAATTAAACTTCCATCCTAAGGCAATATTATTTTGGTTAGATAAAACATCTTTAGTATTGTAATTTACACTTAAATATATAGGTAATTTATTACTTATGGTTTTATTAATATAAAAATTATTATTTAAGTTTCCATTATAATTATTTATATTTGACTTGTTCTATATAAAAAACGATATATAAATTTTTTTATTTATATTTATTGTATAAATTGAAGAAGAGATTTTGAAGTAAATTATAAAGTAACTTTTAAATTCATATTGCTTTTTAAAAACATATATATTATAAATAAATTAATTTATTTTAAAATATTTATGAAAAAAGTTAAAACAATTGTTTTTCCAGTTGGTGGTTATGGAACAAGATTTTTACCGGCCACAAAAGCTATTCCAAAAGAAATGTTACCAGTAGCAGAAAAGCCATTGATACAATATGCTTTTGAAGAAGCTAGAGATGCCGGTATAGAAAAATTTATTTTTGTTACTGGAAGGAATAAAAACGCGATAGAAGACCATTTTGATAATTGTTTTGAATTACAAACAATTCTAAGTGATAGAAAAAAGAAAGAAATGTTAGAAAAAACTATAGGTTGGTTACCAGAAGCTGGACAAATAGTATTTTTGAGGCAACAAAATCCTTTGGGTTTAGGACATGCTATACTTTGTGCTGAAAAATTTATCAATAATGAACCTTTTGTTGTTTCTTTAGCTGATGAAATGTGTTATGATATTGAAAATAATTTTTTAAAACAAATGATAGATTTAGTTGGTAATCAAAATATAAATCTTTTAGGGCTAAATGAAGTTAAAAAAGAAAATGTTTATAAATATGGTATTATAGAGCCAGTATTTAATGATGGCGATTTAATAAAAATTAATAGTATGGTTGAAAAACCAAATATTAAAGATGCACCGTCAAATTTATCAATTGTTGGTAAATATATATTACAGCCTGAAATATTTGATTATCTTAAAAATACAAGTGCCGGAAATGGTGGAGAAATACAGCTAACGGATGCTATGAATGAAATGTTAAAAAGTACTAAAAATTTTTATGGTCTAAAATTCAAAAAAGAAGAATTTGATTGTGGTAGTGTTTTAGGGTATTTAGAGGCCAATATTTACTATGCTTTAAAAAACGAAAAAATAAAAGAAGATGTAAAAAATATTATTAATAAATTTTATAGATTTAATAAATGAACAATAAAATTGAAATAAGAAATTTATGTAAAACTTTTGGTAGTAAAGTTGTTCTTAATAATTTAAATTTAGATATAAAAAATAAAGAATCTTTAGTTATACTTGGCCGTTCTGGTATGGGGAAATCTGTGTTGATTAAAATTATTTCAACCCTTTTGGAAGCTGATAGTGGTAGTATAAAAATTGATGGAAAAGAAATTACTAATTTGAATGAAATAGATAAATTTAATCTAATGAATAAATTTGGATATTTATTCCAAAATGGTGCACTTTTTGATTCTATTTCTATATGGGAAAATATAGCTTTTAGATTAATAAACGAACAAAAATATAAAAAAAAAGATGCAAGAGAAATAGCTATAGAAAAGTTAAAAATAGTTGATTTAGATGAATCTATAGCTGATTTATATCCAGCCGAATTATCTGGCGGTATGCAAAAAAGGGTTTCTTTAGCTAGAGCTATAGCTTGTGATCCGGAGATAATATTTTTTGATGAACCAACAACTGGATTAGATCCAATAACTTCTGAAACTATTAATGATTTAATTATAAAAACTGTAAATATTACTGGAGCAACTGCTATTACAATTACCCACGATGTTCATTCGGCAAAAAAAATTTCAAATAGAATAGTTTTACTTAATAATGGTTGTATTTCTTGGGAAGGAGATAAAAATAGTATTGAAAATACAGATAATGAAATTATAAATAAATTTTTGTTAAAAAGTTAAAAAAATATATTTTTCTGTCTAAAATTATATAATATTTACTTTGAAATATTATATTTTTTTTAAAAAATTTTTATAAAGAGTATTCATTAATTTAACTATATATTCAATCATTTTAATTAAATGTGAATAAAAATGAATTTATTTTTTAAAAAAATAATGTATTTAAAATAAAATAATCATTTAATTGCATAATACAAAAAAAATCTATAATGGTTTAATTTTAAACCAAAAAAGCAATTTACACCATAGTATAAAATTGATAAATATTAATTATTAATTAAACTTTAAATATACATTTTTTAAGTTTAATATACTTACAATTTTAATTATTTTCTTGACTTTGAAAGTTTTTAATATACATTCCTATAATAATGTATATTTATGATAAATATATACAATATATCTTATTTATATTACTTATTATAAAATATATATTTTTATTATAAACGATTGTTATTAATTTTAAAATTAATTGGAGGTAAAATGGCAGCAACTACATCTATAGATGAATATGTCGGTTTAAGACTAAAAATAAGAAGAAGTTGTCTTGGTATAACCCAAGGTGAATTAGGTGAAATGACCGGGGTTACTTTTCAGCAAATTCAAAAATATGAAAAAGGAGCTAACAGAATAGGTGCCGGAAAATTATATGAATATGCAAATATTCTTAATGTTCCTATTAGTTACTTTTTTGATGGTTATAATGAAAAAAATCTAAAAACGACTTTATTAGATGTTGACACTAATTGGGAATTAGAAAAGAATAATAATATCCCAGAAAAAGAAATTATAACACTTATAAAGTTCTTTTCAAGAATTGAAGATAAAAAAACAAGAAGTGGAATTGTTGATTTGGCAAGATCATTATCAAAAAAAGTCAATAAATAAATTTTATTAAATATTAGATTTATAGAATTTTATAATTCAATTATCTAATAAAAATTTAATGAAGTTTTATATATAATTATTATAAATGGTGTAAAAGTAAAGTTGTAAATTATCTATGTTTTATTAAATAGTAAATCTTTTCTTCTATTTAAAGTTATTTCTTTTGCTTTTTCAATTTTCCATTTATTGATTTCATAATGATTTCCAGATAGTAATACTTCTGGGACTTTTCTATTTTTCCAGATTCTTGGTTTTGTATATAATGGGTATTCTAGCAAATTATTAAAAATATTGTCGGTGATACCACCAAAACTATCTTCGGCAATTGAATTTTTATCACCTACTACTCCATCTATACATCTTATTAAACCTTCAATAAGTATTAAAGCTGGCAATTCCCCACCCATAATAACAAAATCACCTACAGAAATTTCTTCTATGTTATATTCTTCAATTACTCTTTCATCAATTCCTTCATATCTTCCACAAATTATTCCTATATTAAAATTTTTAGAAATATTATTAATTTCTTTTATTTTTTTTTGATTTAATTTTTCTCCTCTTGGACTCATATAATATAATTTTGTATTTTTTGGATCACAATTTGCCTCAATACTGTCTCCTAGTACATTTGGTTTTATTACCATTCCATGTTCACTACCATAGGGAGTATCATCAACTTTTTTATGTTTGTCTTTAGAATATTCTCTAAAATTTATAATTTTTAGTTTCCATAAATTATTTTTTAAAGCTTTTCCCAATAAAGATTCGTTGCAAAAATTTTCTATAATTTGTGGGAAAATTGTAAAAACTGTAACTTTCATATAATAATATATTATTTTACACTATTTCTTAGTATTGGCGGTATAGCTAATTTACTATCGTCTATTTTAGATGTGGTACAAGATATTAAAAAAAGTAATAAAAATAATAATATAATATATTTTTTCATAGTATTTAATTTTTTAGATTTATTTAAATATAAAATAATATATTTATTTTTCAAATCTAATTTTTCCCTATAAAAATTTGATTTTTATTATATAAACATAAAAATAAAAATAACATTTTTAATTTAATATATTTAAATAAATGTACTGAAATATAAAAATACTTGATTTTAGATTAAAAGTTTGTATTATGTAATCTGTACAGTGAGTGATTTATATATTAATTGATATATTTTTATTCATATTTTAAAAATACAAATTAAGGAAGATTATGTATAGTGAAGAAGAATATAATTTTGTAAAAAATTCTTTCGAAACCGGAATTAAGCATTCTGAAAAAGAAGAGGATATATGTGAACAATATTTTAATGAAGTATTAAATTCAAATAATTATGAAAAAATATTGTTTGATCTTAGTGATCAATATTTAAAAAATGGTGATAAAGATTTAGGAAGACAATGTTTAGAATTATTATCAAGAGTTTTGCCAGAAGCAAGTTATAGATTAGGAATTTTATATTTAGATGGTGTATTTGGTGATGGTACTTTAGATAGCCAACTTAATAATAATGAAGAGCATTCCAATGGAATATTTGAAAATAATGGAAATAGTGATTATGAAACTGCCATTTACTATTTTAATGAGGCAGCAAATGAAAATAATAAAGATGCACAAAATATGCTAAAATTCTTTTCTCCAGGAAAATGTCCAACAAGATTTGCAATTAGTCATTAATTAGTTAAAACTTGTTAGATCCTATTTTAAAATAGGATCTAAATATCTAATTTATTATATTTAGCCACTTATATTTTGATTATATAAATTTTAGTTTTTTTCAAAAATATATTCCAATATTTTTCTAGCTATATTATTTTTAGTATTTCTTTCTATCTTAAATTGTTTTTCATTTTTATCTATAATTATAACCTCATTATAATCAACATTAAAACCTATATCTTTCCTAGAAACATCGTTTGCTACAATATAATCAAGATTTTTAGCTTTTACCTTTTTTATAGCATTTTCGATTAAATTATCAGTTTCAGCGCAAAATCCTATAATTTTTTGTTTATCTGTTCTAATTTTTGCAATTTCTTTCAGAACATCAACATTTTTTATTAATTTTATTATTAAAGAATCATTACTTTCTTTTTTAATTTTTTTATCAGCCACATTTTCTACTCTATAATCCGAAATAGATGCGGCCATAATTACATTTATATCTTCTTTTAAATTATCTTTAATAGCATTTAAAATATCTTCAGTAGTATTAACATTTATTACTTTATATTGTTTTTTAACAGCTACTGTACTTATTAAAATAACATTTCCACCTGCATTAAAAATTTCATCAGCTACAGCAATACCCATTTTACCAGAACTATGATTACTTATACATCTTATTGGATCAATAGGTTCTCTAGTACCACCTGCAGTTACTATAAAACTTTTACCATTTAAAAAATTACAATCTTTTTTTAATGTTTTTACAGCTTTTTCATATATTTCTTGTGGTTCTGACATTCTACCTTTTCCATTACAGCCACAAGCTAAAAAACCATTATTTGGCTCTATAATTTCAATATTTTTTGATTGTTTTAATTTTGAAATATTATTTTGTATAAATTCATTTTCCCACATATTACAATTCATTGCAGGAGCTATAAGAATTTTTTTATTAAATGCACATACAACAGAAGTTAGAAGATTATCGCAAATACCATTAGCTATTTTACTAATAGTATTAGCAGTTGCGGGGGCAATAATAAATACATCAGCCCACTCGACAAGCGCTATATGTTCGGGTTTCCAATCATTATTAGTAAATTCTTCAATATAAACTTTATTTTGAGATAAAGTTTGTAAAGTTGTAATTGTAACAAAATTTTTTGCATTTTCTGTTAATATAACTTTTACATTTATGTTATTTCTTTTAAAGATTCTAATTAATTCACAAACTTTATAGGCAGCTATACCACCTGTAATTCCTATTAGGATATTTTTATTTTCCATTTTACTACCTATTTTTCTCTATAAATAATCCAGCATTAAAAATTGTTTGCTCATCAAAATGTCTTCCTATTAAATGAATACCTATTGGTAATTCTTTTGAATCAAAACCAACTGGGATACTTAAGCCTGGTAAACCGGCCATATTTACAGGACAAATAAATAAATCATTTAAGTAATTTGATTCCATATTTTTCGTTTTTTCTTCTTCTGTTAAATTTATTGGAAACGCTGTCTGTGGTGTTGTTGGAGTCATCAAAAAATCAACTTTATTTAAGGCATCTAAAAATTCATTCACAAGCTTTCTTCTTACTTTTTGAGCTTTTAAAAAGAATTTTTTATAATTCTCAGTAGAAGAAAAGAAATAACCCAGTAAAATTCTTTTTTTTATATTATTACCAAAACCTTCTGATCTAGTTTTACAATATAAATCATCAAGACTCTTTACTTCCTTATCAGTTCTATAGCCATATCTAACACCATCGTATCTAGCTAAATTTGAAGCAAGTTCAGTGTAGGATATTATAGTATATAATTCTGGAACAAAATCTATTGTAGGGATTGATAATTCAATAATTTCACAACCTTCTTTTTTAAATAAATCTATTGTTTCGTAGAATTTTTTATAAATATCACTACTAACTTTTCCATCTAATCCTAAAAATTCTTTTATAATACCAATTTTTTTACCTTTAATATTGTAATTTAAATTTTCATAAAAATTTGTTTTTTCTTTTTTAATACTAGTTGAATCTTTTTCATCGTAACCGCATATTATATCTGTTAAATAACTAGCGTCTGCAATATCTTTTGTTAACCATCCAGCTTGATCAAATGAGCTAGCATACGCAACAATCCCATATCTTGAAACTCTTCCATAGGTTGGTTTTATTCCTACCAAATTACATAGTGCTGCTGGTTGTCTTATAGACCCACCAGTATCAGATCCAGTGGCAGCTAAACATAGATTTGCTGCTAGTGCAGCAGATGAACCACCAGAAGAACCACCAGGTATTAAATCTCTATCATCATCCTTTGCTTTATATGGATTTATAGAAGGTCCAAAATAACTAGTCATAGTAGTAGATCCACAAGCAAATTCATCCATGTTCGTTTTTCCTAATAAAATATAATTTTCATCATCTAATTTTTTTGTAACAGTTGATTCATAGGGTGGAACAAAATTTTCTAAAATTTTTGAACCAGCTGTTGTTTTAATTCCTTTAGTACAAAAAATATCTTTAATTGCTATTGGCAAACCTTCTAATTTTTTTATTTCGCCTTTTGCAATATTTTTATCACATTCTTCTGCTTTTTTTATGGCATTTTCAAAATTTTTTGTAATATAAGCATTATATTTATCTTCTTTTTCTATTTTTTCAATAAATGTTTGGATTAATTCTTTGCTAGAAAATTCTTTTTTTAAAAGTTTTTCTCTAGCCTCTAATAATGTTAATTTTGTTATATCAGTCATTATTTACCTCTATTTATTCAACTACTTTTGGAACTATAAAATAATTATACATTGATTTTGGAGCGCATTTCATTAATTCATTTTGTTTATCTCCATCTATTACTTCGTCTTTATGAACAATTAATTGCATATCATAAGGATTTATTAATGGTTCTAATCCCTCTGTATTAATATCATTTACTGCTTTTACAGTTACTATATCATTATTTAGTAGATTAAGAATTTTTTCTTCATCTTCCTTTTTGATTTCAATTCTAGCTAATTTTGCTAATTTTTGTAAACTTTTATTATCTAACATTCTTTAAAAAAGTGAATATAACCTATGTTAGGTATAATTATAACATAATTAAATTAAAAATCAATAAAAAAGTTTTATTAAGGAACATTAACCATATTTTTTATAAATCTATAAAAAATCTTTATTTTAAAATCTAGATTTTATTGGTAATTTAAAAATCTAGATTATTTAGAATATTGAAAAGTTATTAAGAATTTTTATTTTTTATGTTTATTATCTTTTATAAAAATGAAAGAAAAAATTAAGAAAACTTTAATCTTTACTTTATATATTTTCTAGCTTCTTCTAGTTCAGTTGGGGTATTTATATCTGCTGGTGCCTCTTGTATCAATTTCATTTCTTCAGAAGTAATTATTTTTGCTTTTATAATCATTCCATCTTCTAAAGCCCTTAATTGTTCTAAAGATTCTCTATCTTCAAGAACTCCTACTGGTAAAGAAACCATTCTTTTAAATGAATTTGCTTTATAAACATAGATACCTATATGATGATAATAATCTTTATTTACAGGTTTATCTGGATCTCTTATATAGGGGCAAACTGCTCTTGTAAAATATAAAGCTCTTCCCTCTAATTCTCCATTTCTTAAACCCATAACAATTTTTACATTTGTCGGATCTTCAATAGATTTTTGATCTTTAAATATCATTCCGCAAGTGGCTATATCACAATCACCTTTTTCAATCATTTTGATAAGTGGTAAATTTACTCTAGGATCAACATTTAAACCATCCCCTTGAAAATTTACAATTATATCATATTTTTTACCACTTGGATCTATTTGATCTAAAGCCGCTGCAATTCTATCAGTTCCTGATGGCAATGCGGGATCTGTTAAAATAGATTTTATACCTATTTTATTACATTCTTCAATAATTTCTTTATCTCCAGCAGCAACATAAACATCGCTTTTTATATATTTCATTACATTTTCGCAAACTCTTCTAATAATAGTTTTTCCATTAACTTCTAGAAGTGGTTTATTTGGCAATCTTGTTGCCTTTAATCTTGCTGGTATTACGGTTATAATATTTGACATTTCTAATTAATTTTATTAATAAATTATTTATATTGACTATTTTTATATTCAATTTCAATAGCTTTTTTGATTTTTTCAATAGTACTTTTCATTTCTTCTTCTGAATAAGGTTCTTTATGATTATTCCAAACTGTACCGGGCCAGTCTGGATCTCCTTCTTTTCTGCAAAGTATATGTACATGTAATTGAGGTGTTTTATTGCCTATCATGGCAACATTTGTTTGATCGCAAGGAAATAAATTAAACATTACTTTTTCGCAACAAGCTATTTCCTTCATTAATTTTATTCTTTCATCTAATGTTAAATTTAACATATTTTTAACATTATTTTTCATTGGAACTAAAAATATCCAAGGATAAAATTTATTATTTTCAAATAAAACTGTACATAATTCTAAATTTATTATATGTTGCTTTTTTTTTAAAGCTGGAACTAATTCAAAATCCATTTTTTTAAAGTTGTTTTTTGAAAAAAATTAGAATAAAAAAATATTTTTGCAATGAAAAATTTTTTAAATCTTTTCTTGACATTTTTAAATTTTTATAGTATAATTATATTAATAATATTAATTTTACATTAAAATTATAAAGGATTTGTAATGGTTATGAATTTAGACTTAATAAAAGATATTACAAAATATCTTATAGATAATTCTCAAAATTTTTCTTCTGAAAAATGGGAGAAATACAAAGTTGATATAGGTGATAATTTTAAAGATGCTATAAAAACATTATACTCAGAAAATAGATTAAAACAAAATCATCCATTATTGTCATTTTTTTCTAATATGCCTGTAATAGGTAAAATATTTAATAAAAGTATACAAAATAAAAAGAATATATACATTGAAGAATTTGAAAATAATCCAAAAATCAGAGGGTTTGAAGGCTTAAAAAAATTTACCGATTTTATTGAAAAAGAATATTTAATAGAGTATAAAAAAGAAATAAAAGATAGAGATTATAGAAAATTAGAGTTAATAATATATTTAAATAGAGTTTCTTTATTATCAAGAAAAAATATTATTTTAGCTAATAATATGTACGGACATTATATTTCTTTTAAAGAGTATTCTGATATTCAAATGACTTTTAAGGAAGATAGATTAAAAGAATTTTTAAAAGATAAAAATACAACAAAAAATGATATTGAAAAAATACTTTCTTTATTTAAATCTGAAGTTGATTCTGAATTCTTAAGAATACAGATGAATAATCTTGATAAAATAAAAGAAGAACAGGAAAATCTACCAGAAAAAGAAAGGGATTATAATTTGTATGCAAATATATTACATTTGAAAGCTATTATTCACTTAAATTTTTACAGCAATAAAGAAACGTGCATAAAAGAAACAAGAGATTTATTCGAAACTGAAAATTATTATAGAAATTTGAATTTTTGTTTAAAAGAAGAAGTTATATTAAATTTTATTAAAGAAAATTGCTTAAATCCTAGAATTTTATATAAAAAAATAAAAAAATAGAAGATACATTTTATATATTATTTAATAATATAAATAATATTGAAACAAGAATAAAAAAAGAAAATATTTCAAAAGAGGTAATTGCTGGTTTAAAATTTTTTAAAGGAGCTGTTTTAGAATTAATGGGACCACAAAAAAACCAACAATTAAAATGTAAAAAAGAATATTTTGAAGCTATAAAATATTATAATTATGTAGCGAATAATAATAATAATATATTGGATGAAAATAAAAATAAATTGGAAGAAGCAAAAATTGCTTGTTTAACATCAATAAATATTTTTAATAAAGCAATTACTAGACAAGTAGAAATTAAAAAAAATAATATAGTTAATAATACAAAAGATAAAAAAAATTCATTCATAGAAAATTTTAATAATTTAAAAGAAAAAATTAATAATTTAATAAATAAAAAAACAAATGAAAATTATAATATTGAACAAGAAATAAATACTATAAATTTATACAATTCATTATCAAAATTAGATAATAATAATGCTCAATATGAATGTGGAATTTTTCAAAAGAAAATAAATCAAGAAATAGCTCTTAATCATTTTGAAAACGCCGCTATAAATGGTCATGATGAAGCAAAATTAAAAACAATAAAATATTATTTAGGAAATAATACAGTAGAAAGAAATAAATATATTGAAAAACATATATTAAATTCGGATATTTCATATAAAAATTGTAAAAAAATAGCTGAAGTTTATAAAAGAAATAATGAATATAAAGCGGCTATTAGATTTTATAATAAGATTAATGAAAAACTAAAAAATAAAGAAAAAGTTAAAGATAATATTTCAAGAATAAGAAATATTTTTATAAAAATAGGCAATTGTTTTGTAAAATTAGGTGATAAATTTAATAACAATGAACAAAAAAATATAGCTAATGATTATTATACAAACGCTATTAGTAATTATAAAAGATTTGAAAATATTAATAAAAACTGGTATCCGACCTTTGAATCACAGTGGAAAATTACTAATATATACAAAAAATTTGATAATAATAAAAAATATAAAATTAATTTAATTAAATTGTCTTTGCTTGTTAAAGATTTACAAAAAGAAGACATCGAAAAAAAAGATGAAAAAGAAAAAAAATATTTAACAAAGATTTACTTTAATTTAGCAAATTTTTATAGATATGGTTTATTTAGTTATAAATATAAAGAATATAAATATAAAGAATATATTAATTTTAAAGAGGCTTTGAAATATTATGAAAAAGCTGCGGATTTAGGTGATATAGATTCTATGTATGAAGTTGGATATTTATTGGAAAATAATATTGAATTAAAAAATGAAAAAAAAGCTTTAGAATATTTTAAAAAAATTGTTAACCTATGTCAAGATACAAGACAAAATATGGCAGCGATTAAAATCACAAAATTATTTTTAAATAATAGTGAAATAAAAGAGCAAAATAAAGACAAAATTTTTGAATTATTTAAAAACTTAAAAAGTTTAAAAACTAAATTTGATATTGCAAAAATGTTAGAACAAAAAGGAGAAATTTTAGAAGAAAATGAAGCTATTAAAATATTTAAAAATATAATTGAAACTTCTGAAAATTGTGATATCAAGACTAATTCATTATTTGAACTTGGCGATATTTATTCTCAAAGAGATAATGAAAAAGATTTAAAATATTCTTTGAATTGCTATTCTAATATAGCTAATTTAGATAGAAATATGACTAATGAAAAATTAGAAAAAATATCTGATAAAATAAAATTTGTTACTATTAAGTTAAATACTTTAGAACTTGAAAATCAAACTAAAAGAATTGATTTTGCTAAATCAATAAGTTTAATAGGTGGAAGAGAAAAAGAAGCTATTGAAATATTTGAAGAATTAAAAAATTGTGAAAATAAAGCTATTAAATTTGATGCTCTTTTTGAATTAGGTAATATTTATTGTGAGAAAAATAGTAAAAAAGATTTAGAATATGCTAGAAATTGTTTTGTTAATGCAATAGATACCAATCCAACCCAAACTGATATAAGAGATATTATATATGATAAAATTTCAGAAATTGATAAAAAAATAAATGATCCAAATTTTATAAAAATAAATATTCAGGATAAATTTTTAAATTGTATAAATGATATAAACGAACACTTTCAAAATATTCTTCCAAAAAAGAAAAATGATTTTGACGAAGATACAATAAAAGAAGGATATATTATGGATAAAGATTGTATTATACTTCTTCCGTAATAATGAATAATAATAGTAAAAAAATAAAGCCTTTATTTTAAATTATAAAAATTTATAATAAAGGCTTAAGGCTAAAAATAAATTTATTGTAATATATATTTTTTAGAATAATTTCCTAATATGTTTGCTGGATATTTATTTTGAAAATTTATATAATTATGTTTTTGTAAATCATTATTTTCTATTTGCAAAGGTATTTTAATACTAATTTTCACTGATTGTATGTTATCCTTTGTTAAGTTAATAAAATAATGTGTATTTTTTTCTATTATTTTTTTGCCTGTATTTACATTATATGTAGCTATTCTTTTATATATTTCTTTACCAGTTTCTGTAAAAATATTTAAAATTTGAGTCATAAAAAAATTAGTAATTAATTCATTACGACGGTTCCTCATATTTTTCTCCGTAGCAAATACTATTGTACTACTAAAAATAAATAATATAATAATTAAGATTATTTTTTTCATAAATCATATTAATTCTTTAACATAATTAATTTTAAAATTTTTATAATATATATTCAAAATATTTGGAAGATAAAGTAAAGTATGATAAAAAATAAATTTTATTATAATAAATATCACAAAATAATATAAATATATTTATATTTATGTTAAAATGGTTAATTATTATAAATAAATATAATAAATAGGTTGAAAAAAATATGATTTACTATTTATACTAAATATAGTCATGTTATACATTAATATAGCTCTTTGGCACCATTTTTCATAAATTCATTTACAAAATTTACATATCTTTTTTCTTCAATTGCTTTTCTTATTCCTCTCATTAAATCTTGATAATACATTATATTATGTTCTGTTAATAACATAGCTCCCAAGATTTCGTCAGCTTTAAATAAATGATTTATATAAGCTTTTGTGTGTTGTCTACAAGCTGTGCAATTGCATTTTTCATCAATAGGTTTATCATCATATTTATATTGTGAATTTTTTATATTAATTGCTCCATTCCTAGTAAATGCTTGCCCATTCCTTCCACTTCTAGCTGGCAAAACGCAATCAAATTGATCAACTCCTCTTAAAACTGAACCGATAATATCTATTGGTTTTCCAACGCCCATTAAATATCTTGGTTTATCAAAAGGCATCATAGGTGTTAAGTAATCTAAAACACTAAACATTAATTCCCAACCATCGTTTATTGACAAATCTCCACCTATAGCATAACCATCAAATCCAATATTTTTTAGACCTTCTATTGATTGAGTTCTCAAATTTTTATCCGCCCCACCCTGTACTATTCCATATAAACCATAGCCTTCTCGTTTAATAAAAGCTTCTTTACTTCTCTTTGCCCATCTTAAAGATCTTTCCATCGCTCTTTTTGTATATTTATAATCTGCTGGCTGCCTAACACATTCGTCGAGTGCCATAGTAATAGTTGAATCTAATTTATATTGTATTTCCATTGAAAATTCTGGAGTTAAGTTATATTTTTTACCACTTAAATGACAAGCAAAACGAACTCCATCTTCTTTAATCTTGTTTAATTTACTTAAAGACATTGCTTGAAAACCACCACAATCTGTTAAAATTGGTTTATCCCAATTCATAAATTTATGTAATCCACCCATTTTATCAATAGTATTGTATCTATCTTGAATCATTAAATGATAAGTATTACATAACATAATTTCTGCACCACATTTTTTTAGTTGATCAAAATGCATAGCTTTCATTGCTGCTATTGTTCCAACTGGCATAAAAACTGGAGTATTTATATCACCGTGTGCTGTATGTAAAATTCCACGTCTGGCCATTCCATTTTTTTCATTATCCATTAAATCTTCTCTAACGTCCAATTTGAATTTCATATTAATTTAATATTTTCCAATGCTTTATTTATTATAATAAACAATTTATTTAAAATCAATAGACTTCTGGTATAAAAAATTTTTTAAAAGTAAAAAGAATTAAAAAAATAATTGATATAAAAAATAATTAATAATGTATAAGCTAATTTTTTAAGATTCTAAAGATCAAAATTACATATTTAAATATAAATTATAATTATATTCTTTGTCAATTTTTAATAAAAATATATTTATTCACATTATTGTTTCTAATTACTTCCATTAATGAACTATAAGATTTACTAGAATCAAATTTAATTTTTCTATATTATAAAATTAGCATAATTTTCGACTAAAAAATTAACCATTTTTTTATTACCAGAAATAATAGCATTTCTTAATGGAGAATTCAAATTGTCACCATCATCTATATTTATTTTAGCTACTTTGTTAACTAAAAGTTTGTATATATTATTATGTTTAAAAAAAATAGATTTGTGCCACTAATATATTTTTATAGAGTTTCTATGTATTTTATTTTATCATAGGTTTTTATCTTTACCTAGCTATAAAAACATATAATATATATAGTATAGGTTATAACATCATCTAAAAGTACATAAATGAGATCTTTTTCATCCTCTTTACAATAAATTTTATTAATTGAGCTATAGTAATGATTATATTATTTTAACCCCAACTTTACTTTTTTGCTATAATAAAATTTTATTATAACAATTGACTTTTAATTAAATAATTTTACAATTAATTTGTAAAAAAATAATTTTAGGAGTAAAATAATGAGCAAAGATTTTTTAGAAAAATTAAATGAATTACAACAAAAACAAGAGAACCAGGGTAAGGACTATGTTGGATTAATTAAAGATAAAAATAATTCAAGCTTAAGGTCAGCTCTAAAAAAGGATATTGATGATGGCAAAGATAATGAAATATTTGAAGATTTTATAGTGGCACTTGTTGACTATTATATAGAAGCCGGACAAATTAAAGATGCAGAAAAATATTGTAAAAAACTTAATAAAGGTAATAGAGAGTTAGTAGATGCTAAAATATTTATAAAACAATTGGAAAATGGAAAACAATTTAAAGAGGAAAATAGAAATTCTTTTCTTATCGAATTAAAACAACTTAAAAATAGTGAAGACTTCAATTCTATAACAAATAAAAAAGATTTTTATGAAGTTTATTTTAAGCTTAATGGAATAGAAAAAATAATATGGGAAAAAGATATAACTAAAATAGTTGATATAATTAATGATTATCCAGATAAAGATGAAATTGTTACTTTTTTTCTTAAAAAAGTTGAAAAAGAAGCAGAAAATATTCCAAGTGATGAAAAAAAATTTTTCATTATTGCTAGTATTGAAGTAATTATAAATTCTATTAAAAAAGGACATGATTTTTCAAAAATAAACGGAAATAATGATAAAAATATTAATGTATTTAAAAATTTTGTTAAAAATATATCTTTTAATTTAAAAATTACTCCAGATTTGGATGAATATAAAAAACTATGCGAAATATTTGCAAGTGTAGGAGATAAATCTAGTACTGAATTACTTGAGAAGAAATTGAATAATAAAGATAATGAAGGAAAACAAGACGAATTTGCAAAATCTTTTTATGAAAAAGGAGAATATGAAAAAACAGGACATGATAATATATTCCCAATAATTGATAAAGATGGTAATTATAGAAAATTAGATGAAATAAAAGAATTAAAAGGTAAAACAACAGTTATATATTATGATAAAAATTTAAACCAAATGGTAGCTCAACCGTTGGAAGATTTTGAAAAAAAATCGGATCAAGAAAAAGCTGGAATAGTAAAACAAACTAATAATATTCATGTAGAGGGCCACAGACTTGGAAATTCTAAAGATACTAGAAATCAATTAAAAGATTTTCTTATAAAAGGAGATGAAAAAACTTTTACAATTTTACCAACAATTGAATTCAATACAACTCCTAAAGAAACGGCAGAAAAAGAAGGTGATAAAGTAGCCGATTTTGTTTTAGAAGATTTTATAAAAAGAGGATATAATGGAAGAATTGTATTATCTGGAAATTCTATATCAAATTATACAATGGTTGAAATTGCTAATTGTTTAGATAAAAAAGGATTAACTAAATCTATAAAAACAGATTTAAGAATTAATCAACCAGCTAAAGGTGGTTTTTTAACAATTCAAGTTGATGAATCAGATTTAGATATTAATGAACAACTTTTTAATAATTTGAATACAATTTCAATTTCTAATGGTAAATTTGATAAAGGAAATGGACCTACTGCATTTCATAAAATAGATACTTTCGTTAAAGTAACTAATAAATTTTTTGAAAATTTTAATGAAGATAAAATTGATAAAGATGGTGCTGTAGTTATAGCAAAATTAAATGGAAAAATTCTTAATAAACCTTTGATTCTTAAAGTAGAAAATGGTGAAACAGATTATAAAGGTGATTTTGAAAAATCCACTATGGAAGAACAAGAAATAAGTCCAGGTAATCTTCCTGAAGAATTAAAATCAAAAATTGACCCTAAAAATGGTAGTAATATAAAAATTAACAAAAGATCAGGAGAAGATTTTATTAATTTTTTTGGGATAAATAAAACTGGAAAAGAAATAACTGTTGGTTATTCTTTAATAGAAAATAAAATTACTTATACAAAAGAAGTTTATAAAGATAGTTTTAACAAAATAGAAGAAGATAACAAAAAAATAGAAATCAATAGAATAATTAAAAATGAATATAAAAATGAAAAATGGGAACATACAGTATATTTACAATATAATAATAAAATTGAAACCTTAACTTTAAAAAAAGAAGACAATAAAATAAATATTGAAATTACCCCATCAAATAATTTTGAATTAAAAGTCAATACAGAAGGTGAGATAGAATTTGATAATGAAGAAAAAAAGAATCAAATAGAGCATTTTATAGAAATAGATTTATTAAAAAACCTTTTAGCAAAGGAAACTTCAGTTGAAAAATTAAAACAAGAACAAAATAGACTTTTAGAAGAAAAGCAAGGTTTTGGCAATGCTTTAGTAGAACTTGATAAACAACAAAATCAAATTTTAGGAGAAGCATTAACTAATTCGCTATAATTTCTTAAAAAGATATTAAGAATATTTTATTATATAAATAAATATTCTTAATAAATTCCTAAAATTCTATTCTCTAAGGTATTTTTATCTAAAATACTTTTTATTTCATTTATATCTATAATCTTATCATCATTACTTACTCCCTCTATCAAAAAAGAATACTTAAATTCACTATTTGGAATTGGTTTTGATTCAATCTTTGTCATATTAATATTATTAGCTAAAATTACTACTAATAATGATAATAAAGCACCTTTTTCATGTTTTAATTTACATAAAAATGATATTTTATTTTTATTTGAATTTGACAACTTTATATTATTTTTACTGACAAAAATAAACCTTGTTTTATTATTTGAGAAATTTCCTATGTTTCTCTTTTTTATTTCCAATTCTTTATAAATGCTTTTACTTCCTATAGCAAAATTACTGTTGCCTAAATCTAGAATAATATCTTGAGCTTTAGAAGTTGATGTTGTTTCAAAAACTTCTAGATTATTACTTTTAATAAAATTAGAACTCTGTTTTAGTGCTTTTTGATGAGAATAGACAGTTCTTAAATCATCTAAATTTGCATTTCTATGCCCTATTAAATTCAATTCTATTGGTAAAAAATATTCGCCAATTATATTTACTTCATTATCGAAAATAAATTCTATATTTTCATATATATTACTAGTTGTAGAATTTTCAAATGGTAAAATACCAATATAATCATCATTTTTTAAAATTTCACTATGAATTTTAAAAAAACTTTCAGTTGCTTGTAATTTATAATTAGGTAACAACTTATTAAGTTCTTTTGCTACTATATAACTATAGGATCCTTCAGGACCTAAAAACAATATTTTATTCATTTTTTCTTGCTTGATTTATTAAATAAAAATCCATTAAAGTTAGCCAAGTCATAGCTTCTACAACTGGTACTGCTCTGGGTAAAACACAAGGATCATGTCGTCCATTAGGAATATACTTTACATTTTCATTATGAATATTTATTGTATTTTGTTCTTTAAAAATTGTTGCGGTTGGTTTAAAAACTACTCTAAAATTGATTTCTTCACCATTTGAAATTCCACCTTGTATTCCGCCAGAATGATTGGTTTTTGTGTGAATTTTTCCATTTTTATTTATAAATTCATCATTAAAATTTGAACCAATATAATTTACAGAATCAAAACCATCACCTATTTCAAAGCCTTTTACTGCATTTATGCCTAACATTGCAGCACCTAATCTAGCTGATAATTTATCAAATATAGGCTCACCAAGTCCTATTGGGCAATTTTTTATAAAACATTGGATAATTCCGCCAATTGAATCTCCATTAGATTTAATATTTTCAACTAATTCTATCATTTGCTTGGCTTTTTCAATATCTGGACATCTAATGATATTTGATTCTATTATATTTTTATTTATTTCATCAAAATTTTTTAAATTTACTTTAATATTTGAAATTTGTTGGACGAATGCAACTAAATCTATCCCTTTACTTTGTAAAAATTTTTTTGCTATTGCTCCCGCAGCAACTCTACTGGCTGTTTCTCTAGCTGAACTTCTTCCCCCTCCTCTATAATCTCTTATCCCATATTTTTTAAAATATGTATAATCTGCATGTGATGGTCTAAAAATATCTTTTATATTTGAATAATCTGCTGATTTATGATTTTTATTTGCAATTAATAACATAATTGGTGTCCCTGTAGTTTTTCCTTCAAAAACACCTGATATAATTTTTACAATATCATCTTCTTTTCTTTGTGTAGTTATAGAACTTTGCCCTGGCTTTCTTTTATCTAATTCTTTTTGTATATCTTCTTCGTTAATTTCAATATTTGAAGGACAACCAGTAATAACACAACCTATTGCTTCGCCATGTGATTCTCCAAAGGTTGTAACACTGAATAATTTACCAAATATATCTCCCATTTGCCTGTAAATGTAATTTTATTAATATAATTATTATAAAATTAAAATATTTATATTACAATATAATAATTATTCTTATTTTTTTATGCTTCAAAAGTTATTATTTAAATTTTTATTTAATTTAAAATTATAAAAGTTGTTTTAGATATCTTGTATTAAAAATTTCTAATAGTTTTGTTTATTAGAAATTCTTAATATTAAATACATAAAATATATAACTTTTTATTATCTAATTAATATTTATAATCATAAATATTTAAATTATGCTTTTTCTAAATCGGTACTTTGCTTTGATTCGTCTAATGTTTCAGTTTCCGTATTTATATTTTCAATTTTATCAGAATATTGCCTTAATGTTTTATTTTCAACATTTTCACCTAATATTCTATTTGTGGTTTTTTCATCATTAATAATTTCAGTTTCTTCTTTTAATTGTTCTATTTTTGATTGTTCTATTTTTTCTATTTTAGAATCTAAATCTTCTAATATAATATCTTTTATATTTTCTAGGTCAATTTTAGGCAATTTTCCTTCATTTAGTTTATTAATATAAAATTTTTTTCTTTTTAATAAATTTTCAACTTTATTTT
>CATOJU010000006.1 GCA_951800555.1 uncultured Rickettsiales bacterium
TATTCTTTAATTTTCCATTATTTATGTCATTCCAGATTAGAATTACTTGACAATTTATTGTCTAGTAATTCTTAATGTGGAAAACAAGGCAGGAAAATGATATGCTTGCATAATCATTTTAGCTTGTTGTCCTTCCGCAGTTTGCCGGAACGAAGTGGAGAAATCTAGTAATATAAAAGGTGTTAAATATAGAAAAATATTTTATAGGTTTTTTATATTATAAAATATAGAAAAATTACTAAACTTTTTTGTATTTATTCTTTAATTTCCCATTATTTATGTCATTCCAGATTAGAATTACTTGACAATTTATTGTCTAGTAATTCTTAATGTGGAATCTAGAAATATAAAAGATACTAAATATAAAAAAGTATTTTATAGGTTTTTTATATTATAGAATATAAAAAATTATTAATATTCTTTTTTGTGTTAAAGTAATTTAATTGCTGGATTCCACATTAACAATTTCTAAGCGATAAATCGCTAAGAAATTCTAATCTGGAATGACATAAATAATGGAAAATTAATAAAATAAACATACTTATAAGAAAACATAATTTGGAATGACACAAATAATGGGAAATTAAGAAAATAATAAAATATAATAATAAGAAAAAAATATAAGAATAAAAAGTAAATAATATTTAAGAACAAATAAAAAATTATTAAATATATATGAAAAATAAAAATAGTTTTACGCAGGATGTCTATTATATAATTTTTTTAATCATATAGTTTTATTTTATTATAAAACTCCATATACTATTTTGTCTTGGTAAAAAATAAATTTATAGTCATTTTTATTTATAGATTTAAATATATTTAAGCACTAAATTTTATTCAAATCTAATTATATCAAGGTTGTTTATTTTTAATATATTAAATTTCTAGTACTTTACATTCTGGTTTAAATCTATGAATATAATAAATATTAAAAAATAAACATAAAAAATGGGTTTATATTATTTTATAACAATTTTAGTTTTATTTTTTTATTTATTGGGCAGAAAAATTGGGAAAAATAAAGAAATAAATAAACAGCTTAAATCTATAAATAAATTAAAAAAAGAATATGAAAAAATTAATACCAATGATATTAATATTATTTTTAATAAATTGCAAAACGGCAAATTTTAATAAATATATTTGTCCTAGTATAATAAAATATACAAAAGAAGAACAAAGCGAAATAATAAATATATTAAAAACTAATAATAACATTCTATTAAATAGGTTTATTATAGATTATTATAATCTAAGAGAAAAAATTAGAATATGTAAAGGAATATAAATATGTTACAATTAAAAAGATTTTATAATAATAATTTTACTTTAGGAATATTGACTATTAATAATACAGATAATTTCTTTTTTACTTTAGAATTGCCTTATAAAAATAATGCTCAGAATATTAGTTGTATACCGAATGGAAATTATATAATAACCAGCTATAATAGTAATAAATTTAAAAATTGTTTTAAAGTTAATAATGTAGTTGATAGAAACAATATACTAATACATAACGGAAATACTATTAATAATACCAAAGGTTGTATATTAGTAGGTAAAAGTATAAATAATAAAGGCTTTTTAAGTGAAAGTAAGAAAGCCTTGGAAGAACTTAATAAAATTGTGGAAGATATAAAAGAAAAAAAATTATTAATTTTATAAAAAAGAAAAACTAATTAAATTGAATCGTTTAAGTAAAGATTAGAGTATTTTAATAAAATAATCTTTAGTATTCAAGTATTCTAAAAGGTTATTATATCAATATATATAATAACCAATTTTTCTCTAGACTAACTAAATATTTTTATATCATACCCAAAGATCTTTTATACATTTCAATCATATCTTCTTCTTCCCTAACAGAATTTATATCTTTTTTCCTTAAAGCAACAATTTTTTTTAAAATTTTAGCATCAAAACCTTGCATAGTGGCTTCTTTATAAACTGCAGATATTTGTTCAGCTATTTCTTTTTTTTCGTTTTCTAGATGTTCTATATTTTCAACTATTTGTTTAAGTTTTAAATCAATTTCTTCAGACATAATATTAGCAAATTATTTATAATTATATAATAAAATATATTAATATTATTAAATTAATCTTTTGACTAGTCAAGTACTAAACTAAAATTTAGTCTTTATATACAAAAAACCAGCAGACAATTTTAACATGCCTGCTAGTCTAAAATAAAAGTTAATTGATAGAAATTAAAAGTTAGAATTTAAATTTATTCCAAAGCTATTATCAGCTTTTACACTTTTAGTTTTAGATAAATTATAGTTTAAACCTAAATTAATATTATCAAATAATGATAAATTAGTGGCTATAGCAAAACCTATAATATCATTATCTATTGATTTATCTTTATTATCTATATTTATTTTAGTTTCACTTAAAGCTTTATTATAGGATAAATTGAGTCCAAAATTAAGTTTTGCATTATTGGTAATATATAATTGATTAGTTACTAGGAATATACTTGGTGTTAAACTAACAAAAGTATCGCTTTTAGTATCAAATTTTTGTTTAATGTCATCAATATTTAAATTCCTTTTACCTATATTTAAAAATATAGTATTTATATCAATTCTTGTGGATAATTTAAAAAATTGACTTGTTAATAGGTCACTACCTAAACCAGTCTGTAATGCCACTTGATGTGAATTAAATTTTCCTGAATTATAATAATTGATGCTACTGTCATTGATAAAGTAATTTTGTTTATTTCTGGAATAGCTATAGATTAATTTTATATTGGTAAATAAATTACTGTTGGAATTATCAATAATAAAATATTTTAAATGAACACCAGCGGAAATACCTTTTGAATCTAAATCTAAATTTATTTCTTTATTTTCAGTCTTAATTTTATGATCTTTAGTATCTATATCATTATAGGATAAAATAAAGCCAAAATTACCGAAGTTATTAAAATCTATATCTTTTGCAACAGTAAATCTTGTTATATTACTTTTAAAGTTTAAAGAACTTTTCCTATTTATTATTTCATTATTAAAACTAAATCTAAAATTATTAATATTTAAAGAATCAACTAATAAATTATTATTGTCAATTTCATTAAATAAACCTAAATTTAAATTTTTGTTTACCGTATATAGTATTTTATTGGCATCATTAATAATATTAACTAATGCTAAATTTTTACTAATATTTTGGTAATTGGTGTTTGATGAAGGATTGGAGTTGTTGAAGATAGTTGTATTTGTTATTACTAGCGAATCATCATAAGTATTTTCTTTTTCAAAAATATTAATATTTTCATTTTTGTAATTTTTTAATAATTCTATTTTTTGTTTTTCCATAAAATCAATATCTTTAGCAAGTTCCATTTTTTTTATAATTTTTTTATTTATATCTTCTTCTAAATTATATAAAATATCTTCAATATTTTTTATATTTTGTATTATTTTTTTTGTAGTATTTGAACAGTTTTCATAATAATTTATGTCAATATCAAGAAGTTCATTTATTCTTCTTTCTGTAGATTTTTGTGCTTTTTCTCTATTGCTAAAAGGGTAAGGGGGGAATAAATATCCATTAAGACTAGTTGTTTTTTTTCTAACATTGATTAAATTATAAAAATTAAGTATATATTCATCTTTTGAAGAAATAGATTTTACTCTTGATCTAAAATAATAATTTAATTCTTTAGAAGTTTCTTCTAATTTATTAATATTTTGTTTTATTGAATAAAATATATCTTTATTTGTACTATTGGAATTATTAATTATTTTATTAATATTTTTTGCTTTTGCATATTTTAAACTAAATATAATAATAGTATATAAAAAAATAATAATTTTAAATTTATATTTTTTCGACATTAATATTAATGTATTTAATATACATATCCTAATAGGATAGTTATTAAATTTTTTTAAATCAATTAAATAAAGATTTTATATGAATAATATATTTGTTAGTATATTTTTACAAATAATTGCAAAATTTTTGTTAATAAAAATACATATATATAATTTTCTAAAAGAAATAAAAAAACTTTTATAATATTTATTTATACTATAAAAGTTTTTTATAATAAATTATTAGATATTAAAATTCTATATCCAAATCACCATTGTAAGCTTTAATTAATAATTCTCTCATTTCAGCTATTAAAGGATATCTTGGATTTGCTGAAGTGCATTGATCGTCAAAAGCTTTCTCTGAAATTTCGTCTAAAGCATCCATAAATTCTTGCTCTGTGAACGAACATTTTGGATCTGCTTTAATTGATGGAGCTATTCCTATGGCAGCTTTTAATTCTTCAATTTTAGTAACTAAATTTTCAATTTTTTCTTTAGTATCTTTACCACCAAAACCCATAAAATCAGCCACTTGTGCATATTTTTCGCAAGCAAATGGATATTTATATTGCGCGAAAGCAGTTTGTTTGGTTGGTTTGGTACTACTGTTGAATTTAATAACTTGAGATAAACAGTAAGCATTAGCAATTCCGTGTGGAATATGGAATTTAGCACCTAATTTATGAGCTAAAGAGTGACATATTCCCAAGAAAGCATTAGAAAATGCCATACCAGCTATATTTGCAGCATAGTGGATTTGTTCTCTAGCTTCTGGAGTACCTTTGTTGACTGATTCTTCAAGATTTTCAAAAATCATTTTAATTGCTTGTAATGCTAAACCATCAGTAAATGGAGAAGACATAACAGAAACGTAAGCTTCTAATGAATGAACTAAAGCATCTATACCAGAAGCAGCAGCTAGACCTTTAGGCATTGTAGTAGCTAAATCTGGGTCAACTATAGCCATAGTCGGAGTAAATGCGTAATCTGCAATAGCATATTTATTTTGAGTTCTTTCATCTGTGATAATAGTAAACGGTGTTACTTCTGATCCAGTTCCAGATGTAGTAGGAATACAAACTAAATCAGCTATTTTTCCTAATTCTGGCATCATATAAGCACGTTTTCTAATATCCATAAATCTCATAGCTACATCTTCAAATTTTACATCTGGTTGTTCGTACATCATCCAAACCATTTTTGCAGCATCGATAGGAGAACCACCACCTAATGCAATTATTACATCTGGCTGTAAACTTCTACAAGCTTTTAAAGCTCTTTCTACAAGACTTAAAGTTGGATCTGGTTCTACATCTGAGAATAGATCGTATTTTATACCTAATTCTTCCAATACATCTGTAACTTTTTTTGTGTAACCTAAATCAAAAAGAACTTTATCTGTAACTATAAATGCTTTCTTTTTGCCTTTTAATTCTTGAAGAGCAAAACCTACACAACCTTTTTTGAAATAAATTTTTGGTGGAACTTTAAACCATAACATGTTTTCCTCCCTTTCTGCAACTTTTTTGATATTAATTAATTGTTTAACTCCAATATTTTCAGCAACTGAATTATGACCCCAAGAACCACAACCCAATGTTAAAGAAGGTTCTAATCTGAAATTAAATAAATCTCCAATACCACCTTGTGATGCTGGTGTGTTTATTAAAACTCTTGAAGTTGTTAAAATATTTCCATAGTGTTCTATTCTATCTCTATTAGTCTTGTTAGTATATAAAACAGAAGTATGTCCATTGCCACCCAAAACTATTAATTCTTCAGCTTTTTCAGTAGCTTCTTCAAAATCTTTAGCTCTATACATACCTAAAATTGGAGATAATTTTTCGTGAGCGAAAGGCTCGTTTTCATTTATTTCTGCAACTTCACCAATTAAAATTTTAGTTTCTTCTGGAACTTTTATGCCTGACATTTCTGCAATTTTATGGGCTGATTGACCTGCTACTGCAGCATTTAACCTGCCATTAGGAAAAAAGAATTCTGCAACTTTGTTTTTTTCAGTTTCATTTAAGAAATAACAACCTCTTTCTTTGAATTCTTTTTTAACTTTGTCATAAACTTCGTCTACAACTACTACAGCTTGTTCTGAAGCACAAATTACACCATTATCAAAAGTTTTACTTAAAATAATTGAATTTACTGCCATTTTTATATCTGCTGTTTCATCAATTACAGCTGGTGTATTTCCAGGACCAACACCTATTGAAGGAGTTCCAGAACTGTATGCAGCTTTTACCATAGCAGGACCACCAGTAGCTAATATTAAATTAATGTCTTTATGGCACATTAAAGCATTTGATAATTCTATTGTAGGTTCATCTATCCAACCAATAATATCTTCTGGAGCACCAAATTTTACTGCTGTTTCAAGTACTAATCTTAAAGCTTCGCAAGTACATTTTTTAGCTCTTGGATGTGGTGAAAATATAATACCATTTCTTGTTTTTAAAGAAATTAAGGATTTAAAAATAGCTGTTGAAGTTGGATTTGTAGTTGGGATAATACCAGCTATAAGTCCTACAGGACAAGCAACTTTTGTCATTCCGTTAACTAAATCTTTTTCTACTACTCCACAAGTTTTAGTATTTTTATATTTATTATAAATATATTCTGCTGCAAAATGGTTTTTTATAACTTTATCCTCTACTATACCCATTTGAGTTTCTTCCACAGCCATTTTAGCTAATGGAATCCTTTCTTTACACATATATAAAGCGGTTTGTCTAAAAATTTCATCCACTTGTTCTTGTGTAAATGTAGCAAATTTCTCTTGTGCCTTCTTTACTTTGGCAACCAAAGTGTCTAAGCTCTCTAATGAATTTACTGTCATTTTATGAATAATTATGTAATTAATTATTATATAATACTTTTTTTTGTAAAAGTCAAATAGAAAATAAATAAAAAAGGAATTACTCGCTATTAGTTATTTTTTATATTGTTCATTTTTTAATAAATAGTTGTACTTTATGTTTTTATTTTTATTATTATACTTCTAATTTTATATAATATTTATTTAATATATGGTATAGTTTCTTCATCAAAACACAATTATTTATGTATTAATTATAATAATTTTACTATTGTTTTTAATTAAAATTATCTTAAAACAAGAAATAAATGAAAATTTAATAATTTTTTATATATAATAATACATATCTTGCTTAATTTCTCAAAACTTTCAAATTTCCATCAACTATAGAAATAATTTTAGAAGGTTTACCATTAACAAAACTATTTTTTAATAATCTATTATCAACAACATAATCAATTTCTTTACCAAAATTTTCAGTAATATCATTATAATTGCATAACGGTAATTTACCGCTTAAATTTACACTAGTGGACACAATTGGTTTATCTAATTTTTCCAATAATTTTCTTGTAAAGTTATGTTTTGGAATCCTAATACCTATATCATCACTTTTTATATTTTTTAAAATTTCTTTATTTTTTTTATTAAAAATAATCGTAGTTCCGTTTTCTAATTCTTCATCAATTAAATTTTTAAATTTATTTTTATAGATAACTAAATTATTTAATAATTTTTTATCTATAAAAATAGATAAAAGTTTATGTCTTTCCCTATTTTTAATTTTATATATTTTTTCTATTGATTCAATATTATTTACATCGCAACTTAAAGCATAAACTGTTTCAGTTGGAAAAGAAACAATCTTGCCTTTATTTATTTTTTCAACAAGATTGTTTATTAAAATATCTTCCATATTTATATTCTATTTCTATCTTTTAAAAGTTGTTCTAATTCATCGATTAATTCAATTATTAAATTCATACCTTTCTGCCAAAAATCTTTCTCTTTTGGATTTAGACCAAATTGTTTTAATAAAATTTTATAATCTTGGCTTCCTCCGGCACTTAATAAAGTAATATATTTTTCCTGAAAATTTTCTGGCTTTTCTATATAAAGTGAATATAATGTATTAACTAGACAATCACCAAAAGCATAGGAATAAACATAAAAAGGACTATGTATAAAATGCGGAACATATGCCCAATAATATTTATATTCATCATCAAAAACAAAAATATCGCCTAAGCTTTTCTTTTGGGATTTTAACCAAATTTCGTTTAATTTATCAACTGTTATTTCTCCATTTTTTCTTTCGTTATGAACTCCTTTTTCAAATTCTAAAAAAGCTATCTGTCTTACTGTTGTATTCAGCATATCTTCTATTTTACTAGCTAATAAAATAATTTTTTTATCAATATCACTTTCTTGCTTTAACATATATCTAAATACTAACTGTTCTCCAAATACAGAAGCAGTTTCAGCCAAGGTTAAAGGAGTATCAGACATAAAAAATCCTTGTTTTTTAGCTAAATACATATGAATACCATGACCTAATTCATGTGCTAAAGTTAAAACATCTCTTCTTGTCCCTTGAAAATTCAACAATATATATGGGTGTACTGATGGAATAGAAGGATGTGCAAAAGCTCCACTTCTTTTTCCAGTTTTTGCAGGAACATCTATCCAATTATTTTTAAAAAATAATTCTCCTATTTCAGCCATTTCTGGTGAAAATTCTTTATATGCTTTCAACACTATTTCAGTTGCTTCTTCCCATTCGTATTTTTTATTATCATTAAATAATAATGGAGCATTTCTATCGCTATAATGTAAATTTTCTTTTCCTAATATTTTTGATTTCAACTCATAATATCTATGAGATGTTTTTTCATAATTTTCTTGAACTGAATTATATAAATTTTCAACTACATCATCTTCTATTTTATTGCTTAAATTTCTACTAGAAATTGGTGTTTCATATTTTCGCCATTTATCTGTTATTTCTTTATCTTTTGCTAAAATATTAGTAATAAAGGCAAATAATTTTATATTTTTCCCCAATGTTTGTCCAAAAATTTTACTTGTCTCTTCTCTAACATTTTCATTTGTACTGTTATACATAATTTCTAAAATTTCACTTTCATTTAAAATTTTTCCATTATATTCAAACTCTAATCCAGCCATAGTTTCATCGAAAAGTCTTGACCAAGCCTCCCTACCAGAAATACTTTTTTCTAAAGAATATTTTTCCAATTCAACCGAAAGTTGATGATTTTTAAACAATCTAATATTCTTAATATATTCACCATAAAATGTTCTTAATTTTAAACTACTGTTTATTTTTTCTCTAATAGCTGCATCAGTTAAATTATTAATTTCAACTTCAAAAAACACAAGACTAGAAAGTAAATTTGTAATTTTTTCAGTTATATTTTGATAAAATAAAACATTAGATTCTTTTGAAAGATCTTGAGCATAATTTAAAAAAGCAAATGATTCTAACTTAACAGATAGTTCATTTATACCTTCATATTCTATTAAAGCTTTAAATAATTCATAACCAGTTAAAAAAGCAATTTTATCAGTATATCTTTTTTTAAAATTATTAATTCTTTTTTCTAAATCTTGTATATCTCCTTCAATTTTTGGATCATTAAAATCTAGATAAAGATCACTTAAATTCCATCTTGGAAGATTATCTTCTTCAAAAATTATTTCTTTCATACTTTCCCTTGTATTATTAATAATATTTTCTTTTATATTTTTATTATGTGAATTATTCGAATTATTCGAATAAACAATACCTAATATAAAAATCATTATTATAGTAACATATAGTACTGATTTTTGTTTTTTTTTGTAAAATAAATTATTTACACCCATTTTTATATGTTAATTGTTAATTTTAATTAGTGTTTTATTACAATAGTTATATTCTATTTTCACTAAATTTAGTTAGTTTATTCTTCCGACATTTTAAAAAATTAGTTTTATTTTGCAAGAAATTTGTTTAATAATTGGTATTTTATAAAAATGTAACTAATAAAAAAATATTAGTCACATTTTTTATAGATAGTATTATCTTCTTTTTTTCTTTGTTCTAGAAATACTTTCTTTTCTTTTTCTTTTTCTCTTTTCTGAAGGTTTTTCATACTCAACTCTTCTTCTAGCTTCTTTTATTATACCTTCTTTTTGAACTTTCTTTTTAAAAATTTTTGTTGCAGGTTCTAATTTATTTTGATCTGTAACTATAACTTGTACCATATTAATATTTTACCACCTTTGCTCAATTTATTAATTAATATAATTATAATAATATTAATTTTAAAGTCAATAAATTATTAAAAAAGTTGAATTTACTTTATTAAATTAGTTTTTGTATCCCAAAACCCCAGATTATCTGAAGGTTTTTGGGATACAAAGAGCAACCCACTAACTTAACTGGTTGGTTGCTTCGGATTAAATTATCTATTAATAGTAATATCTTCCCCGCTATTTTCTCTCATTTGTTCGTTAACTACTCTTTTTCCAACACCACAACATTCTTCTATCAATTCCAAATCATTTTCTTTAAATACACCTTTTGAAACTTGTTTTCCACTAATATATTCAACCGCCCCTAATTCATTCATTAATATTCCCATAACCTCTTTTCCTTTATTTTTACTATTAGCTTCTGCCAAAGTCATTCTTTCATTTTCTTTTGTATTAACAGTAATAATATTACTAATATTGTTTATATTTTTTATATCACCACCATTTAAAAGAATTGTTTCTTTCATATATTCAAGAATACCTGGTAAAATTCCTCTGTCCCTACCTATACCTTTATTAATTTCTACCCAATCACAATATTTAGCAGGAATACATATTTCAACTCCATTTATAATAAGAACCTCGATTTCTTCATTATCATCCATTTGACCAAATACACCTGTAATTGCATCTTTATTTTTTAATTCGCTTAACTTTTTTGTTTCTTGATTGAATAACGCATCTATATAATTATCATTTTTTATAATTAAATCTTTATATTCTTGACTATAATCATCTGGATATTTTACTCTTAAAGTTGCTTTATCATTAGGTTTTGCAATATCTTTAACTTCATTCTCTTCTATATTAAATTGATTGTTTACCCTTTCTGCATGATCCATAGATTCTTTCGCGTTTTCCATTTGTTCAGAAGACGAAAATTCCACATTTGCTTCTTTATCTTTAGTAAGAGGTTTATTTTCTTTTCCTTCTGCAATAGCAATTTTATCATGTACTTCATCCAGTTTTTTATGATTTTCTTCCAATTTATTTTCATCAATTATATCATCTTGATTTATAAATGGTTTTAAATCAGTATTAATTTTTTCATTAAATACAGCCACTTGTTGTATATAACATCTACCATCATTACAATTTTCATAATAATTATTTAAAAATTGATTTTCTTTTGTATCTTTATGATTATCTTTATATTTATTATTAGCTTTAACAATAAATTCATGATCTAGATATCCATACAACTCATCTTTTAATTTTTCCTTATTATCTTCTTTTTTAGTTTTAGGGCTTGATGTTCTAGTATTATAATCATTTATAATTTTTTCTAAATCTTCTTTATTACTGAAATTACCTAATTCTACTATTTGTTCAGTATTTAATTCTCCTTTTTCTATTTTATTTGCAAGGTTTTCGGATAAATTATTTAAAGTTGGTACAACTCCATTTATTCCTTTTCCATTAACACTTCTAGCATTCAACATATATGCTACAGCTACACCAGTTTTTTCTTTTGTAGCTCCTTCATGTTCATTAGAAGTACCTATTAAATAATATAAATTTGAAAGATGTTCAATTTTTTCTTTATCATTTAATTTATCATCAGTATTAGTTGAACTATTCTTTTTACCGCTATTTGAAACTTTTTTTTGTGAGGAGCCAAAACTTGCTATTTGTCCTTTTGGTTTTTGCCCATTATTATCTATTGAATCTGTTTGTGTTGACATTGTACCAAAATGTTGTTTTTTTACTTCCTTATTTTCAAAATCAGACAATGCATTTTCTAAATTTTCTAAATTTTCGCTTTCTGTATTTGTTTCCACATCTACTTTATCTGTTTTTTTATTTTCTTCTATTTTATTATTTAGTTTATCCTCTGACTTAATTCTGGCTTCCTTTTCTTTTTTTAGTTCTTCTGCCTGTTCTTTATAAAGTTTTATAAGTTGTCTTTGGCTTTCTCTTAATTCTTCTATTTCTGATCTATCTGCTTTATTTAATCTTAACTTTTCTATATCTAGTCTTTGATTTATTTGTTCTTCTTTTAACTTATTAAAATCTGATTGTAAATTTAATATTTGCTGGCTATTTTCATTTATTTTAACTGTAATATTATTATTTATTTGATCTTTTATTGTATTTATATCAGTTGTGTTTTGTGAAATATTATTTTTTATAAATTCTAAACTATCTTGTACCATTAGCAAATTTTTTTGTTCAGCTAGTAAATCTTTTTTTAAAGATTCAATTTGTTCAGAATTTTCATTATTTTTATTATTTATTTCATTTTCAAGCCTTTCTATCTCTTCTTTCCTTTTTTCTTCTTCTTTTTTTAATGCATCTCTTAATTGGTTTATATTGTCAGAATTATTTTTCACTATTCCTTGTAAACTTAATAAATTATTTTGTGTAATTTCAAGGCTACCAGATAATTCTTTATATTTTTCTATTAATGACTTATTTTCCTTTTCTATTTGTTTTATTATTTCAGGTCTTTTTTCAGAATCAGTAGAATTTAAAGATTCTTCTAATTTTTTTATTTTTTCTTTTTCTTCTTTTATTTCATTTTGTAATTGTATTGTTCTATATTCGTTTTTTGTAATTCTTCTTTCATGATTTTTTATTTTTAATTTTGCTTCTGTTAAATCATTATTTATTTGACTTAATTGTTTATTATAATTATCTAATGTATTATTAATTAAGTTTTGATATTCATTTTTAATTGTATTATTAACTACATTTCCTAATTCTTCTAATGATTTTTCTAATTTTTCTAATTTTTTTACAAATTCATCATTTTTACCTTTAAAATCTTTTTTGAGATCTTCTATTTTTTTTTGAAAATCATTTTTTGATAAAAAATTTTGTTCAATATTTGTCAAAATTTTATTCTCTAAAGAGTTTACTAATTTTTTTGTTTCTTTTTCTTGTGTTTCTAAATCACCAACTTTTCCTTGTAAAGTCTCTATATCTTCTTTGTTTTTATTAATTCTTTGGTCATGTTCTCCCAGTGTTTCTTTCACTTCTGCTAAATCAGTATTTATTTGATTTAACTGTTTATTATAATTATCTAATGTATTATTAATTAAGTTTTGATATTCATTTTTAATCGTATTATTAACTACATTTCCTATATCTTTCAAAGAATTTTCTAATTCTTCTAATTTTTTTACAAATTCATCGTTTTTACCTTCAAAATCTTTTTTGAGTTCTTCTATTTTTTTTTGAAAATCATTTTTTGATAAAAAATTTTGTTCAATATTTGTCAAAATTTTATTCTCTAAAGAGTTTACTAAATTTTTTGTTTCTTTTTCTTGTGTTTCTAAATCACCAACTTTTCCTTGTAAAGTCTCTATATCTTTTTTATTCGTATTAATTTTTTGATCATGTTCTCCCAGTGTTTTTTTTACTTCTGTTAAATCGGTATTTATTTGATTTACTTTACCATTTATACCTTTTATCTGATCTTCATATTCTATTATTCTATTTTCAATTATCTCTTTAAAATTTTTTTCTATTATTCCATTGATTGCTTCTGCAGAAGTTGCTTTTTTTATTTGGTCTTTTAAATCATTTATTTGATTTTGTAAATCTTTATCCTTTGCATCTAATGTGTTTGCTACCTCATCTACTACTCCAAGTAGTTCAGTTCTTGTTTTATCTATATTATCATTTGTTGTTTCTAGATCTTTTGATATTTTATTCAAACTATTTTTTAATTGATTAATTGCTTCTTTTATTTGTCCAATTTCTCCATTTAAATTATCTATATTTTTAGCATTTATAGTTATTCTATTATGTAAACCACTTATTTTCTCATCTATATCTTTTTTATAATCTGTTATTTGTTTTTCGTAATCTGTTATTTGTTTTTTAATTTTTGTTATATCTCCACCATCTTTTACCATTGCTTCTATTTTAGTATAAAATTCATTTAATTGCTTTGTTATTTGTTCATTTTGTTCCCCTAATTTGTTTTCTATTCCTTTTTTCCATTCTTCTAATTCACTCTTTAATTCATCTACACTTCCTTTTTTTTCAAATATATCATCTAAATTACTCAAACTACTTTTTATTAATAAAATATCATTACTTTGTTTTTCAAAATTACTTTTTATTTGTTCTTGTTGCTTTATTTGGTCTTCTAAGCTTTTTACCTTATCCTGTAAAGGTTTTATTTGTTCATCTCCTATTTGTCCTATTTTTTTCTCTAAATCATTTATACCTTTTGTATTTTGGTTAATTTTGTTTTCATGATCAGTTAACTTTTGTTCTATTTGTTCTATTCTTTTACTGCATTTATCTATTTCATCAGTTACTATTTTTTGTATTTGTCCCTCTACTATTTTTATTATTGTTTCTGAATTTGTTGCATTTTTTATTTGTTCTTTTAATTCATCTATTTGACTTTGTAATTTTTTATCCTCTGTATTTAATTTTTCTAGTTCTTTGGTCAGATCTTTTCTAAGTTTATTTAATTCAGTTTTTGTAGCATATTTTTTATCTAAATCTTTTAATATTTGAGGTAGTTCTATATCTCTATATTTTTCTAATTTTTCTACTCTTTCTTCTAATTTATCTAGTTCATCTTTAGTTTCTTTTAAAGCCGGATCTCTATTTATTATAGCTTCTTGTACTACTTGTCTCATTCTTTTTAATACATAATCGCAACAATTATTCATTGCCGAATGATAATTTTTTTTATCTGTTGGATCTTCTGTCTCAATTTTCCTATATTCAATAAACTTGCCATCTCTTGATTTTCTAACATTTAATTTTATCATGTTTTCATATGAAAACAAAATAGGTTTTGAAGATTCTAAACATTCTAAACATTCCTCAAATAATCCTTTATTTTCATTTATTTTATTGTGATCACTATTAAATTCAAATTTTACGACTTCTTCAACCCCTCCTTTATTTATTTTAAAAACTTTTCCCACAGTTCTATTTATAAGCCTGTGTACTTCCTTAATGGTATTAGAATCAGAAGCATTATTATTAGGAAGTCCGTCGATACTTCCTTTTCTTCTACATTTATAAAAAAAATCACCTTCATTAATTTTTTGTATATATTGTTCTCTAGTTATCTCTCCATCTTGAAGTTTTTTTTGATTATCTGCTTTTAGTATTTCATTAAAATCTTTACCTATTTCAATAACTTCATTAAGAATTTTAAAATCTTTTATATATTCAGTACTATCGTATAAACCTTTTTTATAATTTTTTAAAATTTTTTCAGCATCAGCGTTGTTTCTATGATTAGTATTCCTAAAATAATAATTATGTATATAACAAAGATCTCTTAATGCCTGTTCATTTGTTGTACTGTTAGCCATCTTTTTCTCCATTAAAATTAATAATTGAATAAATATTTTTATATATGATATAATTGTATGTATTTTTCAAAAAGTCAACTTAAATTAAAAATTACTTTTCAACTTACGACTTATAATTTCTATTCGATTATTTTATTTACAATCTTTAACTAAAACAATTATTATATTTGCTAATCAATAAATAATTTTCAAAAAAAATGCCAAAAAATAAACTAAATAAAATAAAACAATATTTTATAGAAAAGATTAAAAAATACAAAGTAACATTAATAATTATTTTAATACTAGGAATAGGATGTGGATATAAAAAAGCAATTGTAGCAAAAAATAAAAAAGAAATAGAATCAAAAGTATTAAATGAAAGTTCAAATAACAGTAATTCTACTCAAAAAATATTAATAAATAAACATTTATATAACAAAACAAATAAAGAAAAAAAAGATTATTTATTATCTAACTTTATTATGGATAGTACGATTGGGAGCGAAAAAGCTAAAATAACAATAATAGACTATTCATCATTTACATGTGATTATTGCAAAAAAATGAGACAAGAAATCAATAAAATAATAGATGAATATGTAACCAAAAAAAAACTTGTTAAATATGTTTTAAGGCCAATTTATAATAAAAAAACAATACCATATGGTGCTTTTTTATTATGTGTAAATCCAGAACAAAGGAAAGAAATAGCAGAGCTTTTCTTCGAACCAGATTTTAAGAATTTTAAAACTATAGAAGATTTTATAATATCTATTGGCAATAAATATAATTTAAATGAAGAATATGTAAAAAATTGTATTTTTGATCAAGATAGCTATAATAAAATTATATATATGCAAAATGAATCTAAAAAAGTTTTTAATTTAAAGGGAACTCCAGTATTGGTTATTAATGGTAAAGAATATATTGGTTATAAAGATTATGATGAATTAAAAGATATTATAGAAACAATAATTAAAAAAAATGTTAAACAAAATAAAAGATATTAGCAAAATAATAATATTTTCATTATTATTTTTATTATTTATAATATTTATATTTAGTAATACTGAAAAAGTAAAAATAAATCTGTTCCCCTTTTCAAATGTTCTTGAAATTAGAATATTTTTACTAATTATTATTACTTTTATTTCTGGATTTTTATTTTCTATGTTTCTAAATATCTTGAAAGATGCTTTTGGTTTACAAAAATTAAAATATAATTTAAAAATAGCAAATATGGAAAAAGAAATACAAATTTTAAAAAATAAATCTAATAAAGAAGATAATGAGAATGATGAAAAAAATTAGTATTTTTATTTTAAGTTTATTGCTTATTTCTTGTGTCGCAAATAATAAACTTAGTAAAGAAAATTATAAATTATTTAATAAAAAATTTTATTTTAATGATGATACTAAATTAAATTTAAAAGAATATTTAGGTGTTAAACCTGAAATTGTAAAAAATGGTAGTGATATTTTTATAATTTCTTTATCGAAGAACATAATAAAAATATCTTTAACTAATAAAAAAGTAGATTGGATAAAAACAATAAATACAGTACCTGAAAATAATTTTACTTTTGATGATAGTAATATATATTTTAATGGTATAAATAATAATTTTTATATATTAAACTATAAAACAGGAGATATAGAATATATATATTTAAATTCTAATGTTTCTACAATAACAGAAATAAAAAAACCAATTATTTATAAAAATTTTATTATAGCATTTTTTAATGAAAATAGATTAATTGTTTTTAATAAAAATAATAAACAAATCTTTTTAGATAAAAGTTACAATAAAATTACTGTTAATGATGGTATTTTAAATTGTTGATACCTATTAATTTTTTAAATATAAATTATTATAATAAATATACTTGAAAATTAAAATTTAATATTTAGTTTACTACAAAAAAACACTAACATTAAAAAATAATATGGAAAATATATTTTTTACAAAGGAACACTATTGGGTTAGTATTGATAACGATATAGTAACAATAGGACTTACAAATTTTATATTAGACGATATGAATATAGTAAATTATATTGAATTACCAACTATAGGAAATGTTTATAATAAAACAGAGTTAATTGGCGAGATAAATTATGATGGCGGAGAAACTTTTGAATTATATTCAATATTCAATGGTGAAATATTAGATATTAATGATTCATTAATTGACAATTATGAACAATTATTTAGTAATGATAAAAATAGTAATTGGTTATATAGAATGTATTTAAGTTCAAGAGATGAATTAGAAGACGAGTTAATTTCTAAAGATGATTATGAAGAATATCTTGGGGAAATTTAAATGTTAAAAATTGCGGATGTAACAAAGTTTACACTTCAAGACTATCCAAATCATACTGCCTGTATGATTTGGATAGAAAATTGTAATATGCGTTGTAAATATTGTCATAATGCTGAATTTGTAAATATAAAAAATAATACTGAATATTTTACAGAAAATCAAATTTTAAACTTTTTAAAAAAAAGAGTTGGACTTTTTGATGGAGTTGTTTTTTCTGGGGGGGAATGTACTCTTTCTAAAGATTTAGAATCATTGATTAGAAAAGTAAAAAATTTAGGTTTTAAAGTAAAAATAGACACTAATGGTTTAAATTTCAATGTAATAAATAATCTAGTAAAAAATAATCTAATTGATTATGTTGCATTAGATTTTAAGGCTCCAAAAATTAAATTTGAATTTGTAACTCAAATAGATAATAAATTTTATGATATTTTTGAAAAAACATTGAGGTATTTAATAGAAATTAATAATGGAAATCTAGTTGATTTAGAAATAAGAACTACAGTTCACACAGATTTATTAGGGGAATCTGATCTTAATAATATTATTGATATTCTTGATGATTTAAACTATAAACAAACCTATTACATACAGAATTTTAGAAATGATAATAAAGAAATATTGACTAATTTAGGCGACCAAAATCGTATTATTGATAAAAATATTATTAAAAATCCTAAAAATTTCAAAGTTGATTATAGAAACTTTTTTTAATTTATATATATTTACTTTTTTCGATTTATTTTTGATTATTTAATTATTATAAATTAAAATTTTTTAAATTTATTATTTATAAAATAAACTTTATTAAATAATTTTATCATATTCTTTTTTTACTTCTTGTATATCTTGCCACATAAGCCATTTTGGTCCTCCCTTTTCTCTTGAGGCATTTCTTAATAAATATGACGGATGGAATATTGGCATCATCTTAGAATTATAGGGACCATCAAACCATTTACCTCGTATTTTAGTAATTCCGTCTGCTTTTCCACCTAACATATTTTTCATAGCCACACTTCCACATAATAAAATTATTTTTGGCTTTAAAATATCAATTTGTTTTTGTAAATATTCTTTGCAAAGAATTTCTTCTTCTACTGTAGGATTTCTATTTTCTGGAGGTCTGCATTTCACTGTATTACAAATATATACATCTTCTTCTCTTGATAATCCTACAGATTCAAATATTTTATCTAATAGTTTACCGGATCGGCCAACAAAAGCTTTTCCTTCAATATCTTCATTATATCCGGGCGCTTCACCTATTAACATTAATTTATTATTTGGGGTTCCATCTGAAAATACAACATTATTTCTAGTTTTACATAAACTACATTTGGTACAGTTTTTACATAAAATTTCTATTTCTTTTAATTCTTTATACATATTTTTTTTGTTATTGATGAATAATTTTTAATGTAAAAAAGTAAAAAAGCAACATAAAATTTATATTGTAATAATTTATATTTAGGGTAAATTTTCTTTATTTTTTATACATATTTTAGCTTTAAATAAATTTTTTAAATAAAATTAAAATTTCACCATTATTTTATTTAATAATTTATTTC